>NZ_JBMVJC010000011.1:0-57853 GCF_049893385.1 Streptococcus sp. VTCC 12905
AAAGCTCTATGAATTCGTTTATGGGAAATATAATCACGTAAGACCACATCGTGCAAACGGTGGACTTACACCTTATGCTGCACGATGTCGTGCAGCGTAAGAAATTTTATACACTAGTGTTACAAAAATGCTTGACTAGGTCACTTTTTCTTTCTTTAATAAAAAATGTAATTGTATAGTTGGACGACTTTCTGAAAGGTCCAAGTGTCTAGCTGTTTGATTTTACTAGCATTTCTTGCTCTGAAATCAAAGGTATATAACTGCATTGGATTGACAGCGCCATTTACCTTATCCGGAATGATAGGGACAGATAGTCCGCGCCTTTCCAAGTTCTTTGCGCCATGTGTAATCGGACAGACAGCAACAAATCCTGTTGCCTGACTATACTTTTGCCTAGAGACAACAAGCGCTGGCCTGCGTTTCTGGATTTCTTTTCCAAGTGAGGGGTCAAAGTCGAACCAGATGATGTCTTGTTTTTGTGATATGTACTTATCCTTCATTGTCAAGCAAGACTACTCCTTCAAAGTGATTGTCGATGATGAAGGGTTCAATATTGTCAAATGGATTAGGAATTTTAGGTGCAAGCACAATGACATTATTCACACCTTTGTAA
This sequence comes from Streptococcus sp. VTCC 12905, assembly GCF_049893385.1. Lineage (NCBI taxonomy): Bacteria > Bacillati > Bacillota > Bacilli > Lactobacillales > Streptococcaceae > Streptococcus > Streptococcus sp. VTCC 12905. Next base: position 614 of record NZ_JBMVJC010000011.1, read on the forward strand.
ACGATGAACTCTTTCACTTCTTCAATATTCAAATCTTTTGGAATGGTAATTGCTAGAGAATTTCCAACTTTTCGAGTTTTAACAGAGTTCATGTGTATCCCTCCCTGGTACACACTGAGTATCTACCAAATGAAATATGAAGGCAAATTGAAAGAAATGGAGCATATCGAATGATTAATAGCTACAAAGGGTTTAAATACAGGATATTCGAAGAATCCTAAAGTCGGGACAATTTGATTTATTAAGGACCCTGAGTAACTATCTCTTAAAGAAAGCTCTGGCTTTTTGACTGCCGTCTGTGCTATGGTATAATCTTCATATGAAAAAGATTAGTGATTTAGGTTTAACGGGTCGAAAGCTGGTTGGCGAGGGGCTGATTCTTGTCATCATTGGTATTGGCTTTCTGATTGCTGGCTGGCAATTTCCAGGGTTGATTTTGCGTTTTATTCACGCTGGGTTATTCTTCTTAGCTCTTTATGAATTGAGCATGATTTTCTTCAGAAAGAATAATTCAAATGAAAGTATTTTAGCTTTGGTGGGCAAGGCTGTTTTGTTTGGCATTCTAGCTAGTATTGACTTGGCCGTTCAGATTCCCTTGTATTTTGCGGCGATATTTATTGGTATATACCAGCTGTTTACAGCGGTGATTAATTTTATTACCTATTATTTGCATCGAAAAGATCAGGTTGAACCGAGGCTTCGTTTTTTGATAGATGGGATTTGGTTGTCCATTCTAGGCGTGGCGTCTTTGTTTGTTTCTGGGACTCAACTAGTTGTCCAGACCTTTATCATTGGGAGCTACCTTGTGTTATATGGATTGACTAATCTACGTGATGGATTCATTTTTGAAGAAGCAGTCGAGCAGCAACGTCCCAAGCGTCATCTTCGAGTGACTCTTCCCTTGTTCATGGCTGCTCTCATTCCTCGACTGACCCTGCAACGGATCAACGACTTTCTAGCAGACAATAAAGGTCAGACGCCACAGTCCGTTTATAATGGTCACAAAGACATTGCGACAGTACCCTCACTAGAAGTCTTCATTCATGTGGGTGAGGAAGGCTTTGGTGTGGTAGGGCATGTGGATCTGAGTTATAAGGGACGGGTCTATGGCTACGGCTCTTATGATGTCTTGTCGGAACGTCTGGGTGGGGCGATTGGTGATGGTGTTTTATTTAAAGCTGAGCGCCAAGCCTATATTGACTTTTGTACCCAAGAGGGGATGACCATACTTGGTTACCAGATGGTGTTGAGTCCTGAGCAAGAGGCAGCTATTGAAGAACGGTTGGATGAGATTGACAAGTTGTTGGTGCCTTGGAATCCAAGTTCTGAAAAAGTATCAAAAACCGCAGATGGACAAGCGATTGAAATGTACGCCTATCGTATCAAAGAAGAAATCGGTGCTGAGTTATTTAAATTTAGAAAATCGAAATTCAAAACCTATTTTGTCCTATCCACCAACTGTGTCCTTTTGGCAGACTCAGTCATTGGACAAGCGGGCACGGACATCCTTGGCATTCGAGGGTTTATCGCCCCTGGTACCTATCAAACCTATCTGGATCAAGAATATGAAAAACCACATAGTATGGTTGTTGCTAAGAACATTTATTATCGCAAAGAAAAATCCTAGTTTTTGCTAGGTTTTTCTATTTGATCAGGCGTCCATCTAGCTAAAAATATCAATATATTTACGCACCAAAATTGGTGCAAAAATGTTTTTTGTGTTATAATAAAAATATATACGAGGAGGTCTATATCTATGATTGGAGACAACATCAAGTCACTACGTCGAACACATGATTTAACACAACCAGAATTTGCGAAAATAGTTGGTATTTCACGCAATAGCTTAAGTCGTTATGAAAATGGAACCAGCACCGTTTCTACAGAACTCATCGACCGCATTTGTCAAAAATTTAACGTCTCTTATGTCGATATTATAGGGGAGGATAAGATGTTAACACCTGTTGAAGATTACCAACTGACTTTAAAAGTAGAAGTGATAAAAGAACGTGGAGCAGCCGTTTTATCACAGCTTTATAGATACCAGGATAGTCAGGATATTGCTTTTGATGATGCATCCAACCCTTGGATTCTCATGAGTGATGACTTGGCCGAATTGATCCATACGAAAATATACCTTGTCGATACATTCGATGAAATTGAGCGTTACAATGGCTATTTAGATGGCATTGAGCGGATGTTAGACATGGTGCATCATCGGGTGGTGGCTTAATGAGATTGGAAGAATTTAGTGAGGCTGACTTTCAGAAGGCCTTGCAGCGAACCATTCGGGCTTTAACCCGAGGAAAGGTGATTCCAGATCGACCGAAAGCTATCTTGCTTGGAGGACAAAGCGGGGCAGGTAAGACAACTATTCATCGTATCAAGCAAAAAGAATTTCAAGGTAATATCATTATCATAGATGGTGACAGCTACCGTTCTCAACATCCCAATTACCTAGCCCTGCAAGAAAAGTATGGCAAGGACAGCGTGGACTATACCAAGGGATTTGCAGGAAAGATGGTAGAGTACCTGATTGACGAACTCAGCACGCAGGGTTATCATTTGCTGATTGAAGCAACCTTACAAACCACTCGAGTTCCTCGTCAGATTGCTCAATTATTAGCTTCTAAAGGTTACCAAGTTTCTTTAGCTGTGATTGGTACCAAACCAGAGCTTTCTTATCTCAGCACCTTGATTCGTTACGAAGAGCTTTATGCCATAGATCCCAATCAGGCCAGGGCAACACCAAAAGAACACCATGATGAGATTGTTGAGAACTTGGTTGATAACTTGAAGGAGTTAGAAAGTGAGCAACTCTTTGACCAGATTCAGATTTATCAAAGAGACAGGACTTGTATCTACGATTCTGAAACGGATGAAGGTTCTGCAGCAGAAGTTCTTCAAAACTGCCTTTTCGGGGAATGGAGTAAAGTTGAGGATGATATGATGAAGGCAGGACAGGAACGGTTGAGGGAGTTGAGGGAGAAGTAAAAGAGGATGAGCTATAATTATTCCATTACTATGGCATACTCTATTGTTAATTAGTGTGAATAAAATAAGGTCTAACTTTGTAGAGTTTCCAGTTGAAATTATTAGTTTTAATGAATTACAATCGCGTAATATCGGCTAAAGATTCAGAATTAATAGATCTATAAAAAACATAAGGTTGTGCAAAAACTAGTAGCCATTAATTATTAACACTGAAGGATTGCTTTGTTTAATATGTATCACTTTGGAATGTGAAGCCAAATACAAAGCCACAAAAAAGCATACACTACACAATTTTTCAGTCAATAAAGCTCTCTAAACGTTGATATGACAGCGTTTATGGAGCTTTTTCTGCTTTTTAACTGATAAACTTTGAAAAATCCTAGTTTTTGCTAGGATTTTCTATTTGATCAGGCGTCCATATACCGCAAAATCCCTGATTTCATGCTATAATAGTTCTATGGATAAAAACAAGTTATTATTAATTGATGGCTCTTCTGTAGCCTTTCGTGCTTTCTTTGCACTCTATCATCAAATCGATCGGTTTAAGAGTCCGACTGGTCTTCATACCAACGCCATTTATGGTTTCCACCTGATGTTGGATCACATGATGAAGCGGATTGAGCCGACTCACATTTTGGTGGCATTTGATGCAGGAAAGACAACTTTCCGAACAGAGATGTTTGCGGACTATAAGGCAGGTCGTGCCAAAACTCCAGACGAGTTCCGTGAGCAATTTCCCTTTATCCGCCAGATGCTCGATGCCATGGGGATTAAGCACTATGAGCTGAGCCAGTACGAAGCCGACGATATTATCGGTACTTTGGATAAAATGGCAGAGCAGACAGATATTCCTTTCGATGTGACCATTGTCAGCGGTGATAAAGACTTGATTCAGCTGACGGATGAAAACACCGTTGTGGAAATTTCCAAGAAAGGGGTTGCCGAGTTCGAAGAATTTACCCCTGCCTACCTCATGGAAAAAATGGGCATCACGCCAACACAGTTTATTGACCTCAAAGCCCTCATGGGAGATAAGTCCGATAACATCCCTGGGGTGACCAAAATCGGTGAAAAGACAGGTCTGAAGCTTCTAACTGAGTTTGGTTCCTTGGAAGGAATTTATGAACATATCGATAGTATGAAGGCTTCCAAAATGAAGGAAAACTTGATTGCGGATAAGGAGAAGGCCTTTCTATCTCGGACTCTTGCGACCATCGATACGCAGGCACCGATTGAAATTGGTTTGGATGACATTGTTTACCAAGGTCCACGGATTGAGGAGTTGGGTCAGTTTTATGATGATATGGGCTTCAAACAGTTACGGGCCCAGCTAGGCACGACGAACACGCAAGAGGAAGAAGTACTGGATTTTCAAATCGTATCCGAAGTCAGCTCTGCTATGTTCAAAAAAGACCAATTCTTTTACTTTGAAATCTTGGGGGAGAATTACCACCGAGAAGAGGTGGTTGGTCTGGCTTGGGGGGACAAGGATGGTATCTATGTTGGTGGACCTGAGCTCTTGGATAGTCCGGTATTGAAGGATTTTCTGGAACACCAGCCTATCAAAACCTATGATTTCAAGCGTGGTAAGGTTTTGCTTGCTCGTAAAGGGATTGATTTACCACCTGCAACTTTTGATAGCCGACTCGCCAAGTATTTGCTTTCGACAGTTGACGACAATGCGCTGACAACCATCGCCCATCTCTATGGACAGACCAGCTTGATTCCTGACGAGGCCATTTACGGCAAAGGTGCGAAATTGGCTCTGCCTGAGCGTGATGTATTCTTCCCACATTTGGCCCGCAAGGTGCAGGTCTTGATGGAGACAGAAGCAGCGATGTTGGCCAAGTTAGAGGAAAACCAGCAGTCTGATCTTCTCTTTGAGATGGAGTTGCCGCTTGCTAATGTCTTAGCCAAGATGGAAATTGCTGGAATCAAGGTAAAAGTAGAGACCTTAAAAGCCATGCAGGCTGAAAATGAAGTCTTAATTGAGCAGTTGACCAAGGAAATCTATGAGTTGGCTGGTCAAGAATTTAATATCAATTCGCCTAAGCAATTAGGGACTGTTCTCTTTGAGGATATGGGATTGCCCTTGGAATACACCAAGAAAACCAAGACAGGCTATTCTACAGCGGTGGATGTCTTGGAACGGTTGGCCCCGATCGCCCCAATTGTTTCAAAAATTTTGGACTACCGTCAGATTACCAAGCTTCAGTCTACCTATGTTATCGGCTTACAGGATGCCATTTTAGAAGATGGTAAGATCCATACCCGCTATGTGCAGGATTTGACGCAGACAGGTCGTCTCTCATCGACGGATCCAAACCTGCAAAATATTCCTGTTCGTCTAGAACAAGGTCGTTTGATTCGGAAGGCATTTGTTCCTTCGCTTGAAAATAGTGTCCTCTTGGCATCGGACTATTCACAGATTGAATTGCGTGTATTGGCCCATATTTCCCAAGACCAACACTTGATTGAAGCCTTCCAACAGGGTGCTGACATTCATACGTCAACAGCCATGCGTGTTTTTGGGATTGAAAAGGCAGAGGATGTGACGCCAAATGATCGTCGGAATGCCAAGGCTGTCAACTTTGGTGTGGTGTATGGAATTTCTGATTTCGGTCTTTCCAACAACCTTGGAATTTCCCGTAAGGAAGCCAAAAACTATATTGACACGTATTTTGAACGTTTCCCTGGTATCAAAAACTACATGGAAAACATTGTGCGAGAAGCCCGTGATAAGGGCTACGTAGAAACGCTCTACAAGCGTCGTCGAGAATTGCCAGATATCAACTCTCGGAATTTCAATGTCCGTAATTTCGCGGAGCGGACGGCCATCAACTCACCGATTCAGGGTTCGGCCGCAGACATTCTCAAAGTAGCCATGATCAATCTTGATAAGGCACTGACAGACGCTGGTCTTTCGACCCGTATGCTCTTGCAGGTACACGATGAGATTGTCTTAGAAGTGCCAATGGCAGAGCTGGAAACAGTAAAAGCTATGGTCAAGGAGACCATGGAGTCGGCCATTCAGTTGTCAGTTCCCTTGATTGCGGATGAAAATGAAGGTGAGACTTGGTACGAAGCCAAATAAGTTAAAGGAAGTAAATCGATGAAGAAATCACTTGTACTGATGGGATTACTGAGTTTGTTTCTCACTGCATGTGGTGGTAAGGAACAAACGAGTTCAAGTCAACAGTCGAGTTCATCAGGAGAAGAATTCTCAGCCACCTTGCCTATTTTACAGGAGAAAGAAGATACAAGTAACGAAAAGTTAGATGTCTTGGCCAATGCAGAAACCAATGTTGTCAACCCAAATCCACCAGCGGATGAGACGCAAAAAGCCCACAAGATTCATGCGGCCAACAATGGTATAGCTGAACAGGATGAAAATGGAAATATTAAAGAGTATTTTCGTTATTACGATGTTCCATCAACATGGACGATTAATGTGGAAAACACCGAAGATGAGACTCTTATGGCTGTCTATGATGTGAAAGAAGGTGCCAGTACCTTTATGGTTCAGCTTTATAATATCAACGCCTTCAACCAATCTCCATTAGAAGATGGCCGCAATATGACCATGGACGAGCTGGCCGAACGCATGAAAGAGACCAATCACGATTTTTCAGAAGATACGATTGTTCAGATTGCAGGTCAGGAATGGCAGGTTGGTCGTCAGATTTTGGAGGACCAGAAATTAGCACGTTTAACTTTTTATCGAATGGAATCAACTGGTGCTTATGATGATTCTGTTGTGGTTGGTGCAATATATTATTCGCTGGATCCTGGACTTGATATGGATCGCACTTTGTTGAAAAAAGCTATAGGTCAATTGAAGGATGTTGTATATCAGATTTCTAAAAAGTAAGATGGCTTTGAAAGTTATTGATAATCTTTCAGATTAAGGAGAATTATATGACGTACGCATTTCAAAATCCTAGTCAGGATACTATTTTCGACTATCTTAAAGAAGCTAAAACCATCGCAGTAGTTGGTTTATCCAATCGGGAAGAAACAGCAGCCTATCGGGTTTCTAGGATCATGCAGGACGCTGGTTATCGGATTATTCCAGTAAATCCACGGTCTACTGGAGAAACAATTCTTGGTGAGACTGTTTATGCAAGTCTCAAAGATATTCCTCTTTCCATCGATATTGTTAATGTCTTTAGACGGAGTGAATTTCTCCCAGACGTTGCTCGTGAATTCATTGAAACAGATGCTAAAATTTTCTGGGCTCAACTCGGTTTGGAAAGTCAAGAAGCTGAGGAAATCCTTCGTCAGGCAGGTCGAGACCAGATTGTCATGAACCGATGCATTAAGATTGAATACCAAAAGATGATTGGAGAATAAATTCATACTTTTCGAAAATCAGAAGAGACCTTGTTGACTTATTTTCATTGAGTATCAGTTTCGGTGAAAAAAATATAGTCGAATGAATTAGCTTTCAGACAAGGAACTGAGGTGCAGACAGTACTATTGTACGGCAAACCGAAAGTGACGATGTATCAAAGTTAATTCAAAAGACTACAAAAGCTATAGAATCTTGGTGAATCCCTCTTAAGGGGAAGAGGCCAGTTCTATAGCTTTTTCACTTTTTCATTGCAAAAAACCGAGCACGGTTGGCTCGGTTGGTGGTTTATGATTGCCAGATGGTTTTAGTTGATTGCTGCAAGAAGGGCATCTGCTTGTTTTGCAAGTTGAGCTTCATCAACAGGTGCACCAATTGTTGCAAGAGTGAATTCATCAACCAAAGTAGTACGGATAAATGGAAGTAGTTTGCGGTATTCAACAGCTGCTTCGTCTTGGTGTGCAAATGATGAGATTGATACAGTAACAACTTTTTCGTTGATTGCTGAAACACCAGTTGTGTCAGAAAGATCGAGTGCACGGCTAAGCCAGTCAAGAAGGTTTCTTACTGAACCTGGAATGCCAGCGTTGTATACTGGTGAGAAAATCCAGATAGCATCAGCAGCCAATACCGCTGCACGAGCTGCTTTAACAGCTGCAGGTGCATCAGCTTCAAGATCTTGTGAGAATACAGGAACATCTTTCCAATCTAAGTAAGCAACAGTTGCTTTTCCTTCAAGTGCTTTTTCAGCAGATTTTGCCAATTCAGCAGAGAATGCACCCTCACGAAGAGAACCAACTAAAAATAATACGTTTGCCATAATGTAAATAGCTCCTTAAATAATGTGATAGTAATAGTATACATCATATATCACTAGTTAGCAATAATTATGAACCTAATTTTTAAATTTTTTCAAAATCTCAGCTAGCTGAACTTGTTCTTCTTGACTGAGTACAGAAAAGAGTTCCCCTACATGAGCATAGTGATCAGGTAGGATTTTCTCAATGGTTTCTCGTCCATAAGGTGTCAGACCAATTCGAAAGGCTCTTCTATCCTTGCAATCGATGGTTTTGGAAATGTAGCCTTCTCGAATCATATTTTTGATGACCACTGTCATGTTTCCAGATGTGCTCAGCAATTTATCGATTAGGTCCTGAATTCTCAAATCGCCCTTGTTGTAGAGTGCCTCCAATACTCCAAATTGGGCAACTGTCAGTCCATATTTTCTGATGGTTTCCATTTCTTTTTTTGAAATAGTATTTGCTGCTCTCCGAAAAACGACAAGGCTGTGTAAGGCATGTTTATTTTCGTTTAATGATTTTTCTACGCTATTCATACGAATATTTTAGCAATATTTACATTGATTGGCAAGTGATTTCCTAAAAAATAGAAAGGTATACTTGAATATTTTTTGTAAAATTTCCATTTGAATTTCTAGAAAAAATAGCATTGCAAGGTGATTTGTAGTATAATAGGGCTACTATGGAAAAAAAATTCAGTCGTCTCTTGGCATTTGCTCGTGGCCGTTTGGGTCAATGTCTTATTGGTTTTTTTGTTCTTGCATTCAGTGTTATCTTTTTGATCCTCTACGTTTGGGAGCAGTCTTCTCGTCCTTTTGAGGAGGCTAGAGTTGGGGCGCAACAGATTGCACAGCAATATGCGGATGTGAGTCAGGTGGATGACTTTGCAATCTATAATGGTACGGAAACTTATTATAGCTTGAAAGGTAAGGATAAGAGCGGAGATGAGGTATATGTGTTGATACCAAGTTCTTCGTCCACTATTTATGTCTATCCAGTTGGGGCAGGGATCACAAAGGAAGAAGCGCAAGCGATTGCTCAAGAAAATGGTGCAAAAACGGCTGATCGAACCATTCTAGGCTATAGGGATGGCAAACCGATTTGGGAAGTCAAATCGGGGACAGCCTATTATTTGGTGGATTTTGAAACAGGTGACTTTGTCAAGATGGAGGGATTATGAGCAAGTTATCAAGACGTGTCTTAGAGATGGAAGAAAGTGTGACCTTGGCTGCTGGGGCGCGTGCGAAAGCACTCAAGGCTGAGGGCCGCGATATTTTAGAATTAACGCTGGGGGAACCAGATTTTGTTACTCCTAAAAATATTCAAGAAGCAGCTATTCAAGCCATCGAAAATGGCAAGGCTAGTTTTTATACAGTAGCTTCTGGTCTTCCAGAGTTGAAAGATGCGGTAAATACTTACTTTGAGAAGTTCTATGGATACTCTATTCAACGCAATCAAGTAGTAGTGGGCACGGGTGCCAAGTTTATTCTCTATGCTTTCTTTGCAGCAGTCATCAATCCAGGTGACGAGGTTCTCGTTCCAACACCTTACTGGGTTTCATATGCAGACCAAATCAAGATGAATGAAGGGGTGCCAGTCTTTGTAACTGCGACGGAAGAGCATCATTTCAAGGTTACAGTTGATCAGCTAGAAGCAGCTCGGACTGACAAGACCAAGGTCCTCTTGCTCAATAGTCCATCCAATCCTACGGGTATGATTTATAGTCGCGAAGAATTGGAAGCTATTGGTGATTGGGCTGTAGAACATGATTTGTTGATCTTGGCGGATGATATTTACGGTCGTTTGGTATATAACGGTAATACCTTTACACCGATTTCTAGTATTTCAGAGAGCATTCGTCAACAGACCATTGTTATCAATGGTGTTGCAAAAGCCTATGCCATGACGGGTTGGCGGGTTGGTTACGCAGTAGGTAATCCAGAAATTATCGCGGCTATGGGTAAAATTATCGGTCAAACGACTTCAAACCTGACTACTGTTGCCCAATACGCGGCCATTGAAGCCTTCACAGGTCCCCAAGATACGGTAGAGACCATGCGTCAAGCTTTTGAAGAACGACTCAATACCATCTATCCCTTGCTTGCTGAGGTGCCTGGTTTTGAAGTGGTCAAACCTGAGGGAGCCTTTTATCTCTTCCCAAATGTGAAAAAAGCTATGGAAATGAAAGGCTTTACAGACGTAACGGAGTTTACGACAGCCATTTTGGAAGAAGTCGGTGTGGCTTTGGTAACTGGTGCAGGTTTTGGTGCTCCTGAGAATATTCGTCTCAGCTATGCGACAGATATGGATACGCTAAAGGAAGCGGTCGCTCGTTTACATACATTTATGAAAAAATAAAAAGAGGAAATAGAATGTCTAGAAAATTGATTACGATTAACCAAGTGAAAGATTACGTGGGTCAGGAAGTGACCATTGGTGCCTGGGTTGCCAACAAGTCAGGTAAAGGGAAATTGGCCTTCTTACAATTACGTGATGGAACAGCTTTCTTCCAAGCAGTTGCTTTTAAGCCAAACTTCATTGAAAAATTCGGTGAAGAAGCTGGTACAGAGAAGTTTGATATGGCGAAACGGTTGAGCCAAGAAACTTCTGTATATGTGACAGGGATTGTGAAGGAAGACGAACGTTCTAAGTTTGGTTATGAGTTGGATGTGACAGACCTTGAAGTGATCGGTGAGTCACAAGATTATCCAATTACGCCTAAAGAACATGGTACAGACTTCCTTATGGATAACCGTCACCTTTGGTTGCGCTCTCGTAAACAAGTTGCCATCCAGCAAATCCGTAATGCCATCATCTATGCAACCTATGAATTCTTTGAAAAAAATGGCTTTATCAAGTTTGATAGCCCAATCTTGTCAGGAAATGCGGCAGAAGATTCGACAGAATTGTTTGAAACAGACTACTTTGGTCAACCTGCTTACTTGAGCCAATCAGGTCAGCTTTACCTTGAAGCTGGTGCCATGGCTCTTGGTCGTGTCTTCGACTTTGGTCCTGTTTTCCGTGCGGAAAAATCAAAAACTCGCCGTCACTTGACAGAATTTTGGATGATGGATGCGGAATACTCATTCCTCAGCCATGATGAGTCACTTGACTTGCAAGAAGCTTATGTCAAAGCTTTGATTCAGGGTGCCATCGACCGAGCTCCTCAAGCCTTGGAGACTCTTGAGCGTGATGTAGATGCCCTTAAACGCTACATTGCAGAACCATTCAAACGCTTAACTTATGATGATGCCATTACCCTTCTGCAAGAGCATGAAGCGGATGAAGATACAGACTACGAACACATCGAGCATGGTGATGACTTTGGTTCACCTCATGAAACATGGATTTCAAATTACTTTGGTGTACCAACCTTTGTTGTGAACTATCCAGCTAGCTTTAAAGCTTTCTATATGAAACCAGTTCCTGGCAACCCAGAACGTGTGCTCTGTGCAGACTTGCTTGCTCCAGAAGGCTACGGTGAAATCATTGGCGGTTCAATGCGTGAAGACAACTATGATGCCTTGGTAGCGAAAATGGATGAACTTGGTATGGACAAGTCGGAATATGACTTCTACCTTGATCTTCGTAAATACGGTTCCGTACCACACGGTGGTTTCGGTATTGGTATCGAACGCATGGTAACTTTCGTAGCAGGTACAAAACATATCCGTGAAGCGATTCCGTTCCCGAGAATGTTGCACCGCTTGCATCCGTAATACAGTCGTTCAGTTTTTCTTTTATTACGTCGTTAACTCGCTTTGCCGTACCTTAGTACAGCCTGCAGCTTTTGGTGCGAACGTAGTTCGCTCTATTTCCGACCTCTAACAGTCTATTCCTAGACTGTTAGAGCTAGTACTAAAAGTAAACTGAAAGACTGCGAAATAAATATTCACTGACAGACTACAAATGTGGTCTGTTTTTGATTTTCATTGAGTATCAATTGACATTTTGAACGAATTGTTTTACAATGTATTACAATAAGAAAGTAGGTGGAATGATGGGAATTGTATCTTTGCGATTAAATGAAACAGAAGAAGAAATTTTCAGAAGCTATGCCATTCATACGGGAAAAAGCCTGTCTGAGTTATTCAAATCAGCACTTATTGAACAGATAGAAGACCAGTTGGACTATGAAATTGGTATCAAGGCTTTGAAGAAATTCCAAGAAAATCCTGTTACACACTCGATTGATGATGTGCTTGCGGAGTTAGAAGATGGCTTATAAACTTGTTCTCAGCGATGATGCTTTGAAGCAGTTGAAAAAAATGGACAGGCATGTAGGGATGATGCTTGCTAAGGATTTGAAAAAAAGATTGGACGGTTTGGAAAATCCAAGACAGTTTGGCAAGGCCTTGGTAGGAGACTATAAGGGCCTGTGGCGGTATAGAGTTGGGAATTATCGTGTAATTTGCGATATTATTGATAACAAAATGGTCATCTTAGCTCTTGAAATTGGGCATCGGAAAGACATTTATCGGAAATGATTGATTATTATCCGTGTCAACTGGCACGGTTCTTTTTTATTTTTTATTTATTTTGAAAAGAAAACATACAGAACGAATATAGTTTGTGTATATTTATTTAAAATGATATAATATAGTTATCATCTATACACAAGAGAGGGCTTAGTTATGCCAACAGTAATAAGGGATAAACAAATCAACTTCAAAGTAAATTCAGAATACTTTGAATTAGCGAAAGTGGTCTTTCAGGAAAACGGACTGGATATTACATCAGCATTCAATGAATTTGTACAAGAGGTCGCAATTTCCAAAACACTGCCTTTTAAGACAGTAGAGGAAAAGGAGAGAGAGAAGTTAATTGCTCGACTTCAAGAAGAAGTTTCCACTAGCTATGAAGCGCTAAAAGCAGATAAAGGGTTGTCGGTTGAGGAAGCGAGAAAGGCAGTACTAGGATAATGGAGAAATATAGAGTCATTATTTCGCCAAAGCTTATTGAGCAAATCAAAAGTATTAGGGATTATGTTGCTAATGTGAAACTGAGTCCAGAAACTGCAGAGCGTTTAGTAACGGCCATTTTTGATGAAATAGAGAGCCTAGAACTCTTTCCAGAGCGTGGATTCGATGCTGATGAAAAAATTGGAGTTAAGATTGATAAGAATGGCCGTAGTAGCCGAGGAATAACCATTCAAAATGGAAAATATATTGTCATCTATACTGTAAACCAGGAAGAGCATTTAGTTGAAGTTGCTTTCCTATTCTCATCAAAGACTGATTATGCTAAACTTTTTAGATAATAGTGGATATTTATCTATCGATTATGTGGTTGATTCAAAAGAATCCGGGCAAAGTAGCCTTCCTACAACTGGTGAGAAAGAAACAAATTTCATGAATTTCATTGGATTAACGGTATTAGCGACAAGCTTTGCTTTTGCTGCTCTGCTCGTCAGCGACGTGAAGAAAGAGTTGATTGATTATTGAAATTTTATAATTTGCTTACATTTCCTTTATAGAGTCCTTTAATCTAAGGGATAGACAGACTACAAATGTAGTCTGTTTTTCTTGCAATTTTTTGTATTTTTATTTATAATAATTCTAAATAAAATAGTGGAGTTCATATGAAAAGTAAGCGTTTAGGAAGCGAGATTATTCGCTTAGCCCTACCGGCAACAATTGAAAATATTTTTCAGACCTTGGTCGGTTTTTTCGATACCCTTTTAATTGCTCAGTTGGGGCTTGTTGCTGTTACAGCTGTGGGGTTGGCTAATACGATTTTGAATGTCTATTTGGCGGTATTTTTAGCTATTGGTGTTGGTGGGACGGCGCTTATTGCTCGAAGTCTGGGAGCGGGTCAGAAAGAGAAGGCCAGACAATATGCTCGCCAAACACAAGAATTGTCAATAGCAGGTGGTATCGTATTTGGTTTTATTTCTATCTTCTTTGGGCGGTGGATGTTACAAGCCATGGGAGCAAACGGTAGTGCTTTGGAGGATGCTCAAGTCTTCTTTTATTGGGTAGGTGGTTTTTCCCTACTTCATGCTAGTATGACTAGTTTGGGTACGATTTTGAGGGCGACTGGAGATACGGTGACTCCGATGAAGGTGGGAATTATTACCAATGTCACTAATGTTTTACTGGATTACTTCTTGATTTTTGGATTTGGTTCGTGGGATGGTCTTGGGATATTAGGTACAGCTCTTGGAACAATTTTTGCGCGACTTCTTGGCTGCTATTTGCTTACTAGAGAGGTTCAAAAGTCTGAGTTGGCTTTATCATTTCAAAAAAGTGGACTTCGGAAAGACTATCAGGAACTGGTGCATTTGATCATTCCAGCAGCCATGGAACGCTTGGTGATGCGGTTGGGACAGGTTATTTATTTTAGTTTGATTGTTGCACTCGGAACGACCGTATATGCATCCCATATGATTGCTGGCAATATTGAAAGTTTTACCTATATGCCTGCCTATGGACTTGCGACTGCAGCGGCGGTCTTAATTGGTCAATCTTTGGGAAAAGGAGATGTCCCTACAGTGCGTAAAGTCGCATTTCTGAGCTCAGCCTATGGGGTAGTCATCATGTCCCTTCTTGGTATCGTTTTATACTTCGCAGCCCCGTATTTTGCTCAGCTATTCACCAAAGACCTTGAAGCAATTCATCAAGTCGTCATCGCCCTGAAAATCGATGCGTTTAACCAACCTGGGCTCGCGGTTTCCTTGATAATGGCTGGCGCACTGCAAGGGTTGGGCGATACCAAGTCGCCTCTTTATTCCACAGCCATTGGAATGTGGGGGCTGCGCGTGGTTGGGGTAATTGTCCTCGGTCAGATTTTGGATTGGGGAATCGCAGGGGTATGGCTGTCGATTTTGATTGACATTTTCTTGAGAGCGATCTTCCTCACATGGAGATTTATGGTAAAAACACGAAAACTAGCTGAATAAGCTGGTTTTTTGGTATAATAGTATGAGTAAATAAAAAGGAGATTGACAGATGAAAACGATTCATACAGATAAAGCACCAGCGGCGATTGGACCATATGTACAAGGAAAAGTGGTAGGAAACTTCCTGTTTGCTTCCGGTCAAGTTCCTCTTTCACCAGAAACTGGTGAAGTTGTTGGGGAAACCATTCAAGAACAGACGGAACAAGTTTTAAAAAATATTGGTGCAATTTTATCAGAAGCAGGGACTGATTTTGACCATGTGGTGAAGACAACTTGTTTCTTGAAAGACATGAATGATTTTGTAGCATTTAATGAGGTGTACAAAACTGCTTTTTCAGCTGAGTTTCCAGCTCGTTCTGCTGTTGAGGTGGCTCGTTTGCCTCGTGATGTAAAGGTTGAGATAGAAGTAATAGCAGTCATTGGAGAATAGAGAGAGAATAGGAGGGACTGCCATGTCAGATAAACTCCATTTGGTCATTGTGACAGGAATGTCGGGTGCGGGCAAGACTGTAGCCATCCAATCCTTTGAGGATTTGGGTTATTTTACCATTGATAATATGCCACCGACACTTTTGCCAAAATTTTTAGAATTAATTCGTCATAGTCAGGATAACAACAAAATCGCTTTGGTGGTTGATATGCGGAGCCGATCTTTCTTTTCTGAGATTCGGGAAGTGCTGGACGAAATTGAAAACGCAGAAGATCTTGACTTTAAAATCCTTTTCTTGGATGCGACCGATAGTGAGTTGGTTGCACGATACAAAGAAACACGACGGTCACACCCCTTGGCAGCAACAGGCCGTGTATTGGATGGTATTCAGCTTGAGCGTGAACTCTTGGCTCCATTGAAAAATATGAGTCAAAATGTGATTGATACTTCGGAATTGACTCCACGAAATTTACGGAAGGAGATTTCCGAACAGTTTGCCAGTCAAGAAAACCAACCGTCTTTTCGGATTGAAGTGATGTCCTTTGGCTTTAAATATGGCCTGCCACTAGATGCGGACTTGGTTTTTGATGTCCGTTTCTTGCCAAATCCTTATTATAAACCAGAGTTACGGCAACTGACTGGCCTTGATCAGTCTGTTTATGATTACGTGATGGAGCATGAGGAATCAGAAGAGTTTTACAAGCATTTGCTTGGTTTGATTGAACCAATTCTGCCAGGCTATCAGAAGGAAGGAAAATCTATTTTGACCATCGCCATTGGATGTACTGGTGGTCAACATAGAAGCGTAGCTTTTGCTAAACGCCTTGCTGACGATTTAGAAAAAAACTGGATTGTCAACCGTAGTCATCGCGACAAGGATAGACGGAAGGAAACGGTCAACCGCTCATGAGGAAACCAAAGATTACAGTGATTGGTGGCGGTACGGGAATTCCTGTGATTTTGAAGAGCCTTCGTGCCAAGGATGCCGATATCACAGCGATTGTGACTGTTGCCGATGATGGAGGTTCGTCAGGCGAGATTCGTCAGGCCCTACAGCTTACTCCTCCGGGTGATTTGCGAAATGTGTTGTTAGCCATGTCGGATATGCCAAAGCTTTATGAAAAGATTTTTCAATATCGGTTTGCAGAATCGGACGGTCCCTTGGCTGGTCATCCTCTGGGAAATTTGATTATCGCGGGTATTTCAGAAATGCAAGGGTCTACATATGACGCCATGCGTTTATTGACACGTTTCTTTCATACGACTGGTAGGATCTATCCATCTAGTGAGGAACCTTTAACGCTTCATGCTGTTTTTACAGATGGGACAGAAGTGGTTGGTGAAAGTAAAATTGCGGACTACAAGGGGATGATTGGTCATGTTTATGTGACGAATACGTATAATGATGAGGAACCGAAAGCCAGCCGTCAGGTAGTACAATCGATTATGGACAGCGACTTGGTTGTCCTTGGTCCAGGCTCCCTATATACGTCCATCCTACCAAATATCATGATTCCAGATATTGGAAAAGCCCTCTGTGAGACGGAAGCTCAAGTCGTCTATATCTGCAACATCATGACCCAGCGTGGTGAGACAGAGTCTTTCACAGATGCCGATCACGTCAGTGTGTTGAATGCACATCTGGCCTGTCCATTTGTGGATACGGTGTTAGTGAATATTGAGCCTGTTCCAAAAGAATACATGAATACCTATGCTTTTGATGAGTATTTGGTGCAGGTCAAGCATGATTTTCGTGGCTTAGAGGAACAGGGCTGTCGCATCATTTCTTCAAACTTCTTGAAACTAGAAAATGGTGGTGCCTTCCATGATGGGGATTTAGTCGTGGAAGAGTTATTTAACATTCTGCAGGTGCGAACATGAGTTTCACAGTGCATGTCAAAGAAGAATTACTGCTTCAATCCAATCAAAACAAAAGTGAACTGTCAGCCATTATCAAGTTGGCTGGTAGTCTTGGTCTTGCTTCTTCAGGGCTGACTCTTTCGATTAGCACTGAAAACGCCAAGATTGCGCGTCATATCTATGAATTGTTCTTTCACTTTTACCAGATAAAAGCAGAAATTCGGCATCATCAAAAGTCAAATTTAAAGAAAAATCGTGTTTATTCGGTTTTTGTGGAAGATGGAGTCAACGAAATTCTCAATGATCTCCATCTGGCTGACAGTTTTTTTGGTTTGGATACAGGGATTTCACCAAGAGTTTTGGAAAATGATTCGTGTAGTCAGGCCTATTTACGTGGAGCTTTTTTAGCAAGTGGTTCCGTAAAGGATCCTGAAAAGGGCAAATACCAATTAGAAATTGCCTCTGTCTATAGTGATCATGCCTATGACTTGGCCAATTTGATGCAGAAATTTTTATTGGATGCAAAGGTTATAGAGCGGTCAAAGGGAACCATTACCTACTTGCAACGGGCAGAAGATATTATGGACTTTCTTTTGGTGATTGGGGCAGAAGATGCAAAGACTGAGTTTGAAAACGTGAAATTGTTACGGGAAGCCCGGAATGATTTAAATCGTACCACCAATGCTGAAGCGGCCAATATTGCCAAGACAGTCACTGCTAGCATGAAAACCATTAATAATATTATTAAAATAATGGACACAATCGGTATAGACCAGCTATCGGGTGATTTACAGGAAATTGCCCAATTGCGCATTCAACACCCTGATTATTCGATCCAACAGTTAGCTGAAAGCCTGTCACAGCCCATTACCAAGAGTGGTGTTAACCATCGTTTACGTAAGTTAAATAAAATTGCAGAAGAATTATAGGTAAAATTGTGAATAATCACTTCTTGCCCTGTTTCAGTTCTCATCTAGGAAGGAGCTGTGGGGGGGAGTAGGTGATTATTTTTTTGTTTACAGTGATTTTGTATTCGCTTCCACAAATGTTAGGTTTTATCGATTCCGTATTGTAAAATATACATAGAAGATGGTCGTGATTGGAGGTTTCTGAATAATTAGTAATGAACAGTATGATTATCTCAAAACACATCAGACATTTGCACAACTTACCAGAGAAGCTTTTGATCAGTTAGCGAGGCATATCCGTTTTAGAAAGATTGCTAAGGGACAGGTCATTTTTTATGCACAGGACCCAAGAGATTACTTTTGGTCTACAATCGAGATGAAACCACACGTATTGAGGGTGGTTTCAGCTCGTTTTGTCTAAAGATGTATTAGCTGTCGGTATTTCGCAACGAACTGATGCTGCTTCTATTGAAAAACTACTCGTCAATATATTTGAAAGAGGCCTTGGCTTTAAGAAGGTCCTTGCATTTGAATTTGCCAATAGTCAGAAATTCATGCATTTGGACACTGTTTTTACTATGGTAGATTATGATAAATTTACCATTCACCCAGAAATTGAAGGTAGCTTGCGTGTCTTCTCCGTTACTTATGAAAATGAAGAGCTTCATATTGAAGAAGAACATGGTGATTTGGCTGCATTACTAGCTGCAAACTTGGGTGTTGAAAAAGTTGACTTGATTCGTTGTGGGGGTGAAAATATTGTAGCTGCTGGTCGGGAACAATAGAACGATGGTTCCAATACCTTGACCATCGCACCAGGGTTGTCGTCGTGTACAAACGAAATACTATTACCAATGCCATCCTAGAATCAAAAGGTCTTCGGTTAATCAAGATTAGCGGTAGTGAATTAGTTCGGGGTCGTGGTGGACCACGTTGCATGTCTATGCCTTTTGTCAGAGAGGATATCTAAATGAATGAACCAGATGTTGAACTGGTTATTGGAAGTGAGCCTTGGCATCGTGCATGTTCTATGTACGTAAGATATCGTGTCTTTGTAATGGAAAAATCCATCGCACGAGAAGATGAGTTTGATCAATATGAGTGCCTATGCCAATCTACTCGTTCATAGCGAGCCAGTTTCTACCAGCCGTTTCTTACTAACAGAATCTGGAACTGCAAGATTGACTCGAATTGCTACCCTGGCCCCACACCGTGGGAAGGGATATGCTCGGGAAATTATCCAAAAATTGGAAGGATATGCCAAAAAAACGAATATTTTATGTATAAATATACATTCTGAGTTGACAGCTAAACCATTTTATGAGATGCTTGGTTATCAGCCAACTTCCGAAATCTATTTAGAAGATGGTGAATGGTGTAAGACTCTGACCAAAAATTTAAGGTAATACTCTTCGAAAATCAAAATTATCCGTTGTCAACTCGCCTTGATGAACTCTAGTTCCATCTTCGGCTTAATGTCGCGAACACAGCTCGCAATATTTCCAGCCTTCAACTATCTGGGAGATAGTTGAAGCTAGGCTACTTTTGATTTTCATTGAGTATAAAGAACAGGAGAAGTATAATGACAAATATTTTTAAAGGCAGACATTTTTTAGCGGAAAAAGATTTCACTCGCGCTGAATTAGAATGGTTGATTGATTTTGCAGCTCACTTAAAGGATTTGAAAAAGCGCAATATCCCTCATCGCTATTTAGAAGGTAAAAATATTGCCCTCTTATTTGAAAAAACATCCACTCGTACGCGTGCTGCGTTTACTGTTGCGGCGATTGACTTGGGTGCACATCCTGAATATCTAGGCGCTAATGATATTCAGCTTGGTAAAAAAGAATCCACAGAAGATACAGCAAAGGTATTGGGACGTATGTTCGATGGGATTGAATTCCGTGGTTTCAGTCAAAAGATGGTGGAAGAATTGGCCGAATTTTCAGGTGTACCTGTATGGAATGGTCTGACAGATGCATGGCACCCTACTCAAATGTTGGCTGACTATCTGACAGTGAAAGAAAACTTTGGCAAGTTAGAAGGATTGACCTTGGTTTACTGTGGTGATGGACGCAACAATGTGGCGAATTCCCTCTTGGTAACAGGGGCTATTCTTGGTGTCAATGTGCACATCTTCTCACCAAAAGAACTTTTCCCAGAAGAAACAGTGGTAGCCCTTGCAGAAGGATTTGCGAAAGAATCTGGTGCGCGTGTATTGATTACGGACAATGCTGAAGAGGCTGTTAAAGGCGCAGATGTCCTATATACAGACGTTTGGGTATCAATGGGTGAAGAATCTAAATTTGAAGAACGTGTGAAATTATTAAAACCATATCAAGTAAACATGGATTTGGTGAAAAAAGCTGAAAATGAGAATTTGATTTTCTTGCACTGCTTACCAGCCTTCCATGATACTAATACTGTTTATAGTAAAGATGTCGCTGAAAAATTTGGTTTAGAAGAAATGGAAGTAACAGACGAAGTATTTCGTAGCAAGTATGCTCGTCACTTCGACCAAGCTGAAAATCGCATGCATACCATTAAAGCAGTGATGGCAGCAACATTAGGTGATCCATTTGTACCACGTGTGTAGCTTAAATGGTCAGTGAAATCATCATGTTTGGGGACCGGATTCAATTTTGACCCTGTCCCCAGTTTGAAAATCGAAATGTAAGCGATTTCTTTGCAGGAAGGAGGGAAGAGAATCAATATGACTCATCGTAAAATTGTCGTTCCAGCTGGGAACCTCTCCCTTTTGAAGCAACCAAAAAAAATGACCATTTGGTTGGCCGAGGGGTTCAAGATGATAAGGGGCCTTCCATGGCAGCTTTATCATTTCCAGATGATTATTTACCTTTACCATACTCTTCTTGACAAATAGCTAGAAGTGAGCTACACTAGTAGAAATTGTTGATAACTTTAAACGTGTCCCGTGAGACAAGAAAGTTAGCAGTTTACACAGAAACATCTCTTCCTAGAAATTTGTTAGAGATGATCTATTAACTACTATCGATAACAGGCGGGATTGGATATTTTTCCAATCCTTATTTGTTTGAAGTTCTTCTCAATTTAATAAAGACAGTCTGAGAGCTGCCATTAAAAGGAGATGCTTATGTTACATATTTCGCTCGATAAAAATAATCGACGTGCCCTTGCTTCTGCCATTGTTGCTTCCGGAACGGATGATTTAAATGTCATGTTCCTCTCGTTTTCAATGGCC
The DNA here is from genome assembly GCF_049893385.1 of Streptococcus sp. VTCC 12905. Lineage (NCBI taxonomy): Bacteria > Bacillati > Bacillota > Bacilli > Lactobacillales > Streptococcaceae > Streptococcus > Streptococcus sp. VTCC 12905. Next base: position 22,081 of record NZ_JBMVJC010000011.1, read on the forward strand.
AGTATTATCAAAGAGCTTTCTATTTCAAGTGCTCAAGCAGGATGGATAGCCACCATTACGAATTTAGGAATGCTTCTAGGTGGACTAGTCTTTGGTGTCCTAGCTGACCGTTATAATAAGTTTAAAGTCTTTAAGTGGACCATTGTAATCTTTGCTATTGCAACTGGACTCATATATTTCACAACCAGCTTGCCTTATCTTTATATCATGCGCTTTATTGCTGGTATAGGTGTTGGTGGTGAGTATGGGGTAGCGATAGCCATCATGGCGGGTATTGTACCCAAGGAAAAAATGGGACGGATTTCTTCGCTTAATGGGATTGCTGGTCAAGTTGGTTCCATCACATCGGCCCTTCTAGCAGGTTGGTTAGCACCAACATTGGGTTGGAAAGGTTTATTTCTCTTTGGATTAGCACCCCTCTTGTTGGTTCTTTGGATGCAATTTGCAATTGATGATGAAAATATTAAGGACCATACTGAGGGAGAAGATCCAGTAGATTCTGAAGTTGCCCATGTAGGTCAACTCTTCAAGACACCTGGTCTAGCTAGACAAACGCTGGCTCTAATGGTGATGACAACTGTGCAGATTGCTGGTTATTTTGGTATGATGAATTGGTTACCGACTATTATTCAAACTAGTTTAAAGATTAGCGTGAAAGATTCATCATTGTGGATGGTGACCACCATTTTAGGGATGTGCATAGGAATGTTAGTATTCGGACAAATTCTTGACAAATTTGGTCCTCGTCCTGTTTACAGCGCCTTTTTACTGTCATCAGCAGTTTGTGTATTCTTATTCCAGTTTGCAAATTCACAAATGACGATGATCTTGGGCGGTATGATTGTTGGTTTCTTTGTAAACGGAATGTTTGCTGGTTACGGAGCTATGATAACACGGCTCTATCCGCATCATATTCGCTCAACAGCCAATAATGTGATCTTAAATGTTGGACGTGCCATTGGCGGATTTTCTTCTGTCATCATTGGGAGGATTTTAGATGTATCCAGCACAGCAGTTGTCATGATTTTTCTCTCAATCCTGTATCTAATTAGCTTTGCAGCGATGCTCTCCATTAGTAATTTAAAAAAAGAAGCATACAATCAATTTCGATAAAAACAAAATATCCTAGGCAATCACATGTTACCTAGGATATTTTTTTCTTATTCCTTTGATGAAAAGAATGGTGGGGTAAATTGGGTGAGGTAGTCCATAACAAGTTTGAGCTGCCTGATTATCCTGGCAAATAATGAGACAGACATCGTCTCCACAAAGCGTCGCGACAATCTCAGGAATTTCCATGGCATCAAGAATTGAGCCGAAGGAGCTGGCCAGTCCTGGAAGTGTTTTTAATATAACTTGGTGCTGTACTGTTTTGAGTATAATGAGAGCATCTTCCATATACAGACGGAGGCGTTTTTCCCAACGGGTTGGTACGATCGGGTTGACCATGTAATAAGAAGAGGCATCTTCATTGACCTTTACTAAATTTAATAATTTGATATCACGAGACAAGGTTGATTGGGTAACGATGACACCGTTTAATTCCAGCAATTCTTATAGTTCTTGTTGCGTGTGAAGTTTTTTTCTTTTATTAAGGAAAGGATTAATTTATGGCGACTTTCAATCTTATTCATGGGGGTGACCTCAATTAAAAAGTTTTATTGGATAAACATGGCATCTCCAAAGCTAAAGAAGCGGTAACGTTCTTCAACAGCATGTTTATAAGCTTCTAAGGTAAATTCTCTACCTGCAAAAGCTGAAACAAGCATGACCAAAGTGGATTTTGGAAGATGGAAATTGGTTGAAAAGGCATCGACAATTCGGAAGGTATATCCTGGTTTGATAAAAATATTTGTCCAGCCAGAATCTGCTTCTAAACGCCCATCAAATTTGTTTCCAATGGTTTCCAGCGTGCGAATAGAAGTGGTTCCAACTGCAACGATACGTCCACCATTTTCTTTGACTTGATTGAGTGTTTGAGCGGCTTCAGCGGTTAGGTTGTAAAATTCTGAATGCATCTCATGCTCATCAACGTTTTGGACAGAGACTGGGCGGAAGGTTCCAAGACCAACATGAAGTGTCAAATAGACTAATTTCACACCTTTGGCTTCAATTTTTTCAAGTAGTTCCTGGGTAAAATGGAGGCCGGCAGTTGGAGCTGCGGCAGAACCATTTTCTTTGGCATAAACAGTCTGGTATCGCTCGCGGTCTTCTAATTTTTCATGAATATATGGAGGGAGTGGCATTTCACCGAGGCTTTCTAAGACTTCTAAGAAGATTCCATCGTAAGTGAACTCAACGATTCGGCCTCCGTGTTCCAATTCCTCTACAATGGTAGCTGTCAAACGTCCATCTCCAAAGGCAACTGTCGTACCGACTTTCAAGCGCTTCGCTGGTTTTGCAAGAACCTCCCACTGATCACCTTGGGTATTTTTCAAAAGTAAAAGTTCAACATGTCCGTTTGTTTCGGGCTTGTAGCCGTAGAGGCGGGCAGGCAGAACGCGCGTGTTGTTCATCACAAGGGCATCACCTGGGTGAAGCTGGTCAATAATATGGTCAAAACGGCTATCAACCATACTGTGCTTCTCGCGGTCGAGAATGAGAAGTTTTGAGCTGTCACGCTTCTCAAGCGGTACTTGGGCAATAAGTTCTTCTGGTAAATCAAAATCAAAATCTGCAGTATTCATAGACTCTCCTTGTTTCTAAACGATGATGGTGATTAGATAGATCAAAAGTGCTATTGGTAGAACCATTAATAGTACTCCCAGTAGCATCATTATCACTCTTAGACTTTTGGGGTGAGGGATCAGATAACCAAGGAGGCAGAGAGCAATTCCTGTAAAAAATAAGATCAATAATTCTAATGTCATGCCTCCATTATATCATAATTTCAATCAAACGTGGTGTGGATCGATGAAGATTGGTATATATCAATTGACAAAAATTGGTATATACCATATAATATACTTAAGAAATAGGCAAGAGGTGAATCATATGAAAATTCATGTTGTAAACAATCAAGTTGATGGTGCGGTACTAGCTGTAGATTTGTTGAGAGAAAAGTTGGCAAATGGTGCAAAAGTGCTTGGTTTGGCAACGGGTTCTAGCCCATTGGAATTTTATTCGGTCCTTCGCGAATCAGATTTGGACTTTTCTGATGTGACTTCTGTCAATCTGGATGAGTACGTGGGATTGGGTGAAGACAGTGACCAATCCTATGTTCACTTTATGAAAGAGAATCTTTTCAATGCTAAACCATTCAAACAATCATTTATACCAAATGGCTTGGCAAGCGACTTGACCGAGGAAATTGCCCGTTACAATCAGATTTTGGCAGACCATCCGGTAGATTTCCAAATTTTAGGAATTGGCCGCAACGGTCATATCGGTTTTAATGAACCAGGAGCGTCATTTGATGCTGTTACTCGTGTGGTTGATTTGGCACCATCAACCATTGAAGCCAATGCTCGTTTCTTTGCTCATCCAGAAGATGTTCCAAAACAAGCCATTTCAATGGGGATTGCCAATATTATGGCAGCCAAGACCATTGTCCTCATGGCTTATGGGAAAGAAAAGGCAGATGCAATTAAAGCTATGGTAGAAGGAGAAGTTACGGAAGAAGTTCCAGCAAGTATCCTCCAAAAACATAACGATGTAGTATTGATTATTGACCAAGCAGCTGCGAGTAAATTAGGATAACAGAAAAAACCACAAGGGGTTGTTCTATCCAATAGAAATGCCTATTGTGGTCTTTTGATTTTCTCCCCATAATTAGAATAGGAATGGATGCTATTTAATAATTATTATTTCTTTGCTTTGTATTGTCAAAGGCACCAGCCTTCAGACAAGGAACCAAGGTAAGAGCAGCAGTAAAGTATGCGTAGCCGAATGTGAGAATATCATTAGGTTCATTTAAATGTACTCAAATAAACAACGCGACAGGATTATAGATTGCTTGTCTTAAGCAAGCAAAAAAAAAACACCCATGGGTGGCCATCGTGGGTGTCTTCAAATGTTTTTTTCCTGAACATTTAAGCATTCTTAGTATTATGTACTTGTTCCTTGTTTTAGAGTTTCCAGTCCAAGTCTGGTCCGACTGGCACAATTCCAGTTGGGTTTATGGTTTTATGACTACCATAATAATGTTGCTTGATATGGTCGAAATCCACAGTTTTAGCAATTCCAGCATGATTGTAGAGACGTTTTGTATAGTCCCATAGGTTTGGATAGTCGACTAAGGCCTTTATATTACATTTGAAGTGCCCAAAATAGACAGCATCAAAACGAACCAAGGTCGTGAAGAGACGAATATCTGCTTCGGTTAATTGGTTTCCTACTAGAAATTGCTGATTTGCCAACTGTTCTTCTAATTTATCCAATGCAGCAAAGAGCTTTGTTACCTCTTTTTCGTAGACAGCTTGATTGGTTGAAAAACCTGCCTTATACACCCCATTGTTGATATTTGGATAGACAAAGTCATTCATGGCATCGATTTCAGATTGCAGGTGTTCTGGATAGTAGTCATCATAGTTGCCTGTAATGTTATTGAAAGCAGTGTTGAACATGCGCATGATTTCAGCGGACTCGTTATTGACAATCGTGTTCGTTTGCTTATCCCAAAGAACTGGAACAGTAACACGACCAGAATAATTTGGATCAGCTTTCAGGTAAACTTGATAGAGATAGTCACTGTTAAAAAGGGAGTCCTTAATGACACCAGGTCCGTCAGAGAAGGTCCAACCATTTTCCAACATGAGGGGGTGGACGATAGAAATGGAAATGTGATTTTCCAAGCCTTTCAATTTTCGCATGATCAATGTCCGACTGGCCCAAGGGCAGGCAAGAGAGATGTAGAGGTGATAGCGTCCTGATTCAGCTTTAAAACCCCCATGTCCTGTAGGCCCTGCATGTCCATCAGGTGTAATCCAATTACGGAATTGTGTCACTGTACGAACAAACTTCCCGCCTGTTGATTTGGTATCATACCATTGGTCTACCCATTTTCCTTCAACTAAAAGTCCCATAACATCCTCCTGAATGCAAAAGCAGGAAATCCGCCTATTAAAAGAGGATTTCCTTTGTAAAAAAATATATCACTAACTAGTATTATAAAGTTTTTTTAAAAAGAGTCAAGCAAAATGATTTATGGTAAAATAGTCTCATGAGGTTGGACAAGTGTATGGAGGCGGCTCGGATTGGCTCCCGTAAGCAGGTGAAAAAATTATTTAAGTCCCAACAGATTGTCATTGATGGTCAACCCGCTCAAAGCCTAAGCCAGATTGTTGACCCAGAGTTGCAAACTATTCAAGTCTCTGGGAAAAAAGTTGCATTAGAAGGTTCTGCCTATTATTTACTTCACAAACCATCAGGAGTCGTTTCAGCTGTGAGGGATAAAGAACACCAAACTGTCATCGACTTGATTTCTCCACAAGATAGTAGGGAAGGGCTCTATCCCGTTGGTCGTTTAGACCGTGATACGGAAGGACTAGTCCTTATCACCAATAATGGTCCGCTCGGCTACCGGATGCTCCATCCCAGCCATCATGTGGACAAGATTTATCATGTTGAGGTAAATGGATTTTTGGCAGATGATGCGCCATCATTTTTTGCATCAGGCATTGCATTCTTGGACGGAACACGGTGTCAGCCAGCGGAATTGACGATAATGGCAGCTTCTTTGGACCATAGCAGAGCGATCATCAAGCTGGCTGAAGGCAAATTTCACCAGGTTAAGAAGATGTTTTTAGCCTATGGTCTCAAGGTCACCTATCTCAAACGCATCTCTTTTGGAGGATTTGAGCTCGGGGATTTGGAACGAGGTGCGTACAGACAACTCAGTCCAAATGAAATGGAACATTTGTTAACTTATTTTGATAAAGGGAGGAAATGAGAATGAGCATTTACGATATTACAGTTCGAAAACAAGATGGGACAGACCAGTCCATGCAAGATTTTCAGGGTCAGGTTCTTTTAGTAGTCAATACGGCGCCAGGTTGTGGCTTGGCACCTCAATATGAAGAATTACAAGAGTTATATGATACATATAAAGACCAAGGTTTTGTCGTGCTAGACTTTCCATGTAATCAATTTTTAAATCAGGCTCCTGGTTCTGATGAAGAAATCAATCAGACCTGCAGTTTGAATTATGGTACAACTTTTCCTCGTTTTGCAAAAATTGCTGTAAATGGAGCTGAAACCAGTCCACTATATCGCTATCTCAAGAAAGAAAAATCTACCTTACTTGGCGGTCGAATTGAGTGGAATTTTACAAAGTTTTTGGTCGATAGACAAGGGCGCGTGATCAAACGGTATTTACCAACGACTAGTCCATTAAAACTTAAAGAGGATATTGAACTTTACCTAGAAAAATAACAAGAAGGCTGGATTCATCTAGCCTTCTTGTTTTAGTAACCAAAGAAAATAGGGTGCACCGATAAGGGAAACGATAATACCGGTTGGAATGCCTGTTCCAACAAGTAGTACACGGCCAATTGTATCAGCAATGAGAAGTATGAGACTCCCGACAATCATGCTAGCAGGTATGATGATTCGATGATCATTTCCCAACCACTTTCGTACGATATGACCAGCGATGAGGCCAACAAAAGTAATATTTCCCACCAAAATGACACTGAGGGAAGCAAGAGCAGTAGCCAATATCAAGACGATCCGTCTTTCGCGTTGTAAGTGGAGTCCCAGTGCCATAGCTGTCTGGTCATTGAGATTCATAATATTGAGGGAACGACAGCGACTATATGTTACTAGCCAAACTATGAGAAGAAGTGGAGTATAGATGGCGATAGTCTTCCAATCTCCACCATTTACTCGACCGCTGAGCCACTGGACGATGTATTCTATTTTGAAATCATCCAAGCGACTAATTAGACTGACCATGATGCCAGATAACATGCTTGAGATACCGACCCCAGTGATAATCAAGCGGGTTGGATGGATACCATATAGTTTCTTGCGAGCAATCCAGTAAACGAGAAAAATAGTTAATCCGCCTCCTATCATGGCAAATAGTGGCAATGTATCTAATAAGGTCGGACTGATTGTTGATGAAAGGCCAACAAAGAGTGCTACAACAAGACCAGCTCCAGCATTAATTCCCAATATGCCAGAATCAGCCAGAGGATTTCGAGTTAATGTTTGCAACAAGAGTCCAGCTAAAGCCAGGGAAGCCCCTCCAATCATTGAGGCAAATATTCTCGGTAAACGAATTCTACCAATGATAAGGAGAGTTGAGGAGCTGGCTCGTCCACTGACGACATCCATCACATCTGAAAAGGATGAGTTAGCGTATCCTATTGATAAGGAGATGAGAAAACCAGCAGAAAGGAGGATGAAGAGGAATGAAAAAATCTTAAGGTAGTTATGACGTCTTATCAAAGGTGTTTCTCCTTTCGAATCAACCATAGGAAACAAGGTAAGCCGATGATACTGATTACTGCACTAATAGGTGTTTCAGCAGGTGGGTTGATTGAACGACAAACCAAGTCTACCCAGATCAGGAAACTAGCTCCAGCAAAAGCTGTTAAAGGTAAGAGCATTTTGTAATTTTTTCCTGTAAACATGCGGATAAAATGTGGAATGATGAGCCCAACAAATGAGAGGGAACCTACCAGTGCCACTGCAGCAGCTGAGAGCAAAAGGACGATACCCAACAATACCATGGTTATTAGTGCAGTTCGTTGCCCAAGATTTTTAGCAATAGTCTCGTTAAGACTCAGGATGGTCAGCTGATGTGAAAAGAGTTGGGCAAGGATGAGGCCAACAATGATAAGTGGACCGATAATAGCTAACATTTCCCAATTGACCTGTACTAAGCCCCCTGCTTGCCAACCGATGACAGCTGTTGATAGATCGAAATAGATTGTAATGGCCTGCCCTATTGCGGAAAATAAGCTGGCTACCATTGCACCCGACAAAATCAAACGGAGTTGATTATAGCCTTTTTGCACTTGATAAGACAGACCGAAGACTAAACCAGCTGCTAGGCAAGAGCCTAGTAAACAGATCACTAAAATTTGACTGTAATGCAAGCTACCAAAAATAGCATAGCCAAGGATGAGGGCGAGGCCTGCTCCAGCATTGATTCCTAATAAGCCAGGATCTGCGATTACATTTCGCGTTATTCCCTGCATCATCGCTCCTGCTTGAGCCATAGCAGCTCCAACCAAGATGGCAGCCACCATTCGAGGCAATCGTAAATCAATGACAACATCCTGTACAGGTGAATCTGTCATCGGATGGCGTAGTGTTTCTACAAGTTGCTGATGACTGTAAGAAATAGCACCAAATCGTAAACTCAAATAGGCACCGATTACGAAAAGCAGGCTAATGATGAAAAAAATAAGAAGAGGCTGGACTAGATATCCAGTTCCTCTCCTTGAAGAATGAGAACGTATTACTCTATTCATAGTTCATTCCTTTTACTGAATCTCTTTTAATGCAGAGACAAAGGCGTCTATTTGCAAATCAAGTGACATAGGATCTGAGAAGTAGAAGAGGTTATAATCTACTTCAAGGATATGCCCATTTTTCACAGCTGGTAAATTTTTCCAAATATCGCTTTCTTTTAGCGATGATGCGGCGTCTTTGGTTGTTTCATTGACATTGACCAGGAGGTAGTCACCAACATAGTCTGGTAGGGCTTCTTGCGAAATGCCAAACCAGCCATCTTTGTTGATAACATCTTCTTGGACTTTAGCAGGAGCAGCGAAACCAAGCGCTCTGTAAACCAATTCACCACCACGGCCAAAGTTGTTTCCGTAGAGGAAGATATTTTTATCAAAGAAGTCCATCACTGTAAATGTCGCACTTGTATCTACAACTCCACTGAGTTCTTCCTTGGCTGCAGCAACTTTTTTATCCCACTGGTCAAGCCAAGCTTGAGCCTCTTTTTCTTTTCCGAAAATTTGTCCCATATCCGTCAGCATTTTCAGGTAATCACTCTTTCCATAGGTGATTTCAATAACTGGCGCGATTTCTTTTAGTGTTTCTATGTTGTCATCACCAGCAAAAACAAGGATAAGGTCTGGATTTTGAGCAGCGATAGCTTCTGTATCTGCTGTTGTTAATAATGGTAGGTCTTTTAATTGGTCACCAAATGCAGGGCTGTCTTTTTCTAGATCCAGACTATAACTGGAAACCTTGATCCCCAATTGCAGGAGATAGCCTGTATAAGAATAGGCAAAGTTAACAACTTTCTTAGGATTTTTTGGAATATCTCCATAGTAGGTAATGCCTTCAATTTCAGGCATGCTAGACAATTCAACGTCTGTTGAAGAGGAAGAGGTAGAACAAGCTGTTAAGAAAACCAGCCCAACAAATAAACTAAAAATAGCTAAAAACTTTTTCATTTTTTCTCCTTAATTATTTTTTTAAATCGTAAGTTAGCAAAATAGGATACTCTTGATCAGGAGCCTGTATTAATTGAGGTTCGATGTTGAAAATATCACTCAGTATCTCAGTAGTCATGATACTGGACACGGATCCATTGTAGCGAATATTTCCCTCTTTCATGGCAATCATGTGGTCTGAAAAACGAGCGGATAAATTAACATCATGGAGAACCATCACAATGGTTTTCTGTTGGCTCAGGTTGAGGTCTTTCAAGAGCTCTAAAACTTCCAATTGATGATTGAGGTCAAGATAGGTCGTTGGCTCATCTAAGAAAATGGTATTGGTATCTTGGGCAAGAGCCATGGCAATCCAAACTCGTTGTCTCTGTCCACCAGATAAATCATCAACGGGAAACCTGGCGAAAGTAGCGGTTTGGGTCGCTTCTAGAGCCCAGTTGATCTTCTGCCTATCCTGATCGGTGAGATAGCCGAGTCCATTTTGATGGGGATAGCGCCCATAAGAGACCAATTCATAGACAGAAATCCCTTCTGTCGCTTCCAATAACTGAGGAAGTAGGGCAAGTTTTTTTGCAACTTCTTTAGTTGGTAATTGGGCAATGGCTTGACCATCTAAATAGATAGCTCCTTCTTGAAGTGGAAGTATTCGAGTCAATGCCTTGAGTAAAGTGGACTTTCCACAACCGTTGGCGCCAATAATAGTGGTTATTTTTCCACTGGGAATTCTGGTGGATAGTTTTTCTATGATCACTCGATCATCATATGCCACTTGGATGTTTTCTGCTTGAATGGAAGACACATATTTCTCCTTTCCGATTGTATAGTCGAGTGAATAAGCTGTCAGATAAGGAACGGATGTCCAAGTACCTAGAACAGCCTAAAGGCTGTTCTAGGTTGGAAATAAGACTTGAGAAACAAGTCACTTTCGTAGAGTAAGGCAAGACTAGAGTGACAATCTTTCAAAGCTCATTCAAATGACTGATATTACGCATTAAAAAAACGGTATGACTTGTATTATATCAAAAAAAGTCTTCAAAACAAAGAGTTTTCTGAAAATTTTAATTTAATAAGAATCGTTATAAAAAACCCTTGTCGGCTACGAGCGACAAGGGTGGAAACTATAAGTATTTTTTGGCGATTTCTAAATCACCATCATAAGTTGTTTTTTTACCGTTCACAATCTGATAGGCATCGGCCCCTTTACCGGCTATGATAACAGCATCTTGCGATGAAGTTGTTTGCCTCATCGCGGTGCGAATAGCTTCTTCACGATCCAAGATAAAGGTGCTCGGACGGGTCATATATGAACGAATTTGCTCAGCAATAGTAGCTGGGTCTTCATGATTGGGATCATCAGCTGTTAGAAGAACATCAACCTGTGGATAGTCATTAAGTAGAAGTCCGAAGTCTTTACGGCGACTTTCTCCCTTATTACCTGGGGCGCCTAAAATCAGGATGACCTTTCCTGATTGATGTGTGAGGACGACATCAAGCAGTTTTTTTACGCTATCGCCATTGTGAGCGTAGTCAACGAAGACTTTAGCCCCGTTTTGCTGGGTCAGGACTTCCATGCGACCAGGGACATTGGTCTGGGCAATCCCAGTTTGAATATCTTCTAGGCTTGCACCTAAGCGAAGACAAGCTAGTCCAGCAGCGATGGCATTCTCTTGGTTGAAATGACCAATGAGCTGAATAGCGTAGTGCCCAGCTAATTTCCCAGTCGCTGTGAAGTCGAATCCTGCTGACTGGGTAATTTCATTTTCAGAAGACGGACCATAGAAGTCATGGTCTTTGAACATCACTTGGTCTCTCACGACTTCAAAATGATCCATTCCAGCGTTGACAATAACTGCTCTGCTATTGTCCATCAAAAGACGCTTATGGTAGAAATAGTCTTCAAATGTCGGATGCTCCATGGGACCGATATGGTCAGGACTAATGTTGAGGAAGACGCCTACGTCAAAAGTAAGGCCATAAACACGCTTGACAAGATAGGCTTGGCTAGAGACTTCCATTACAAGGTGAGTCATACCATTTTTGACTGACTCCGCCATCATGGCAAAGAGGTCCAGACTTTCAGGGGTGGTCAGTGTTGATTTGAAAAAGGTCTCCCCATCCAGTGTTGTATTCATAGTTGACAGCATGGCAGGTTTATGACTCTGTTTGAGAATATTATAGGCAAAATAAGCTGCGGTTGTTTTGCCTTTGGTGCCTGTGAATGCCAGGAGTTTGAGCTGGTTCTGTGGGTTACCGTGAAATTCCATTGCAATCAGACTCATGGCTTGTTTGATGTCTTTAACAAGAATGGCTGGAATGCTGACTTCGTAGTCTATTTCTGATACATAGTAGGCCAAGCCGTTTTCAATTGCTTTTTCTAAAAATTCCTTTTTAAAGGCTAAGCCCTTGGCGAAGAAAAGGGTTGTTGGACTTACGGTTCGACTGTCATAACTCAAAGCGTCGAATTCAATATCTGTAGTCTCATTCCTTGTAATCGAACGAAAATTTGCATCTGTCTTTAAAATTTCAATTATATGGTCAAATGTTATCATGCTTCTATTGTAAACTTATGAAAGGAATTTGACAAGTGCGGGGGAAGACAACTCATCTAACAATTAGGAAAATGCTTTTGCTAGTGATTGCGGATTCATTCGTTTCCTAAATAAAAATAAAGAAACAACCCATAATGGTTGAAAAAACGATCCAGATAGCTAATTGCCAATTTTTAACAAGATTATAGCTAGGGCGAAAAAAAGCATTATAATATTGAATTGGTAGTAATAGGAGGAATAGCACACCGATTGGACTACGGTCAAATTGCTTTACTGTCACTATTGACCAAACAAGTGCATGCTAAAAATAAAAGTTTCTATAATACTGTAATACTGTTGATTGAATGACGTAAACATTGTAAAACCTCCTTCTGATAGTCTAAACTTGCTATTATTGTAAATGATTTATAACCAAAAAGCAATGATAAATAGGTTGTCATAGTTTTTACTTATACCATTTGTTAAAAAAAATTATATAAGTCATTTTGGATATTTTTTTAACAAAAGTAGACTATTCATGCTAGACTATTTAATAAGTTAGATTGGAGATTTCGTTATGACAGATTATAAGATAGATACGATTTTAGCCCATGCAGGTATTAACAATGATGAGAAAACAGGTGCCTTGATTTCTCCTATTCACCTTTCGACCACTTATCAGCACCCTGAGTTTGGTCACTCGACCGGTTTTGACTATACGAGAACTAAGAACCCGACACGCGCCGGTTTGGAAGCGACCTTGGCAGCGATCGAAAAAGCAGATCATGCCCTTGCGACGAGTTCAGGCATGGCTGCGCTTGTCTTGCTTTTTAATGGTTTCCCTGTTGGAAGCCAAGTAGTTGCGGCGCGTGATTTGTACGGTGGCTCATTCCGCTGGTTCAACGAGCAGGAAAGCCTAGGCAGATTTCAGTTTACCTATGCGAATAGTGAAGTGGAGCTGATTGCAGCAATCACAGACCAGACGGACTATGTTTATTTGGAAACTCCAACTAATCCCTTGATGGTGGAGTTTGATATCGCTAAGGTTTCGGCTATCGCCCATGCCAAAGGTGCCAAGGTGATTGTCGATAACACTTTTTATAGCCCTATTTATCAAAATCCTCTTGAATTGGGTGCAGATGTTGTTCTACATTCGGCGACAAAATATTTGTCAGGTCATAATGATGTCTTGGCTGGTGCTTTAATGACTAATGATCAGGACCTATATGATAAGCTTTTCTATGATCAAAACACAACTGGTCCAACTCTTTCACCACTGGATTCTTATTTACTCATGCGTGGTTTGAAAACTCTTTCGCTTCGAATGGAGCGGGCGACTCAAAATGCTCAGAAAATTGTTGCCTTTTTGAAGAAGAGTCCTGCAGTCAAGCAAGTATATTACACAGGTAAAGGTGGAATGATTTCATTGAAGGTGGTTGATGAGAGTAAGATTCCACACATTCTAAATACCTTGAAAATCTTTACATTTGCGGAAAGCTTGGGTGGGGTAGAAAGTTTGATTACTTATCCAGCCACACAAACTCACGCAGACATTCCAGTGGAAACCCGTCATTCTTACGGTTTGACAGATGATCTGCTTCGCTTGTCTATCGGTATTGAGGATGCGGATGATTTGATTGCCGACTTGGAAGTAGCCTTGGAGGGATAAGATGACCAGATATGATTTTACTAGTAAACCAAATCGCTTAACGCACCATGCTGAAAAATGGAAAAAAGTGGAGGCTGATCCGGAACTCCTACCTTTATGGATTGCGGATATGGACTTTGAGCCACTTCCAGAAATTCGCCAAGTAATCCGTGACTATGCAGATCATCACATTTTTGGTTATCCCTATGCTAGCGACAGCCTTTATCAGTCTATTATTGACTGGGAAGGTAGACAGCATGGCTACAAGATTGAAAGAGAGTCCATCCTGCTCATCGAAGGTGTTGTTCCTGCCTTAACTGTGGCTATTCAATCTTTGACAGAAGAAGGGGATGCAGTCCTAATTAACACGCCAGTCTACTCACCCTTTGCACGGACTGTCAAATTAAACAATCGCCAGCTTGTTACCAATTCACTTGTAGAAGTGGATGGTGTTTTTAGGATTGATTTTGACCAGCTTGAAAAGGACATTGTAGAGAATCAAGTGAAACTCTATATTTTCTGTAATCCACACAATCCAGGTGGTAGGGTTTGGAGCAAGGAAGAACTCTTAGCTATTGGACGTCTCTGTCAGAAACATGGCGTCGTTCTTGTATCAGATGAAATTCATCAAGATTTGGCTTTATATGGTCATAAACATGATACCTTTAATACGGTAGATGAAAATTTCAAAGATTTTTCAATTATCTTATCATCTGCAACTAAAACATTTAACATTGCTGGAACGAAAAATAGCTTTGCTATTATTGAAAATCCAAGCATCCGCAAGACTTTTGCTAAGCGTCAATTGGCAAACAATCAGCATGAAGTTCCAACAATTGGTTTGTTAACCACAGAAGCCGCCTTCACTTATGGAGATGAGTGGTTGACAGAGTTAAAAAATGTTTTAGAAAAAAATATTGACTATGTTGAAGAGTATTTGACTTCCCATACTCGGATCAAGGTCATGAAGCCCCAGGGAACCTACCTTATCTGGCTTGATTTTTCTGACTATCAGCTGGAACATGACCAATTGTTCGAATTGTTGCAACATCAGGCAAAATTGATTTTGAACGATGGTTTAAGCTTTGGTAAAGAGGGCAAACATCATGCGCGTCTAAATACGGCAGCTCCATTTGATGTCATTGAAGAGGCCTGTCAACGACTTAGAAACGTTTTTGGATAAAGAAATAAGGACTAGGTGGAGTAAAATCACCTAATCCTTATTTTTTTGTGTTTTTCGAAATTCTGTTGGGCTCATGTGAAAATAATTTTTAAAGGCCGCGCTGAAGGTGAGAGGATCTTGGTAGCCGACAGAATAGGAAATTTCAGTGATACTCCTAGAAGCATCTTCTAAGAGTTGACAAGAACGATTCATTTTTACTTGTAAAATATAATCTTTGATAGAATAGCCTGTTTCCTGCTTAAAAATCTTATAGAGATAACTTCGGCTCAAGGCCAAATAGTCCGCTATTTCAGAGACCTTAATTGGATGCGAATAGTGGCTATGTATCATTTTGATGGCCTGCTGAACATAATATTTGGTTTGTGTTTCGGGTTTCATCAGTTTTTCACTTGGAAATTCCTCGATGAGCGTAGCCAAGAGTTGATTGAGGTAGCCAATTAAGACTAGTTCAGTGATAGAGGGGATGGGATGCATCTGAACATGGTTAATCTGATGCATATAGTCTAGAATTGGGGACGCTAGACTGGAGTGGAGATAGTAGTTTTCTAGCAGTTGACTTTGATTCAGTAGGTCTTTTGCTCGTGAACCACTAAAACCAACCCATAAATAGGTCCACGGATCTATATCGTCAGCTTGATAGAAAATGGAAACATCTTTTGGCAGAATAAACAAATCACCTGCTGATAGATAAATTGTTTTTCCGTCAACAAGAATTTTCCCTTTTCCTTTTGTAATAAAATGCAGGACAAAATTATCACGGGTAGTAGGACCGAAGGAATAGCCCTTGTCACATTGTTCGCCACCGTAATGGTCTACATTTAGGTCAAAATTATGACTATCCAATTCATTATAGATATTTAGAATATTCATTTCAATCCTCCTAGGAAACATTATAACATGTTTTAAAAACAAAAGGTTATTAAATAAAGCGTTTACATTTTGTACAATAAGACCATAAAGAAGAAATGAGGGAGATGAATGTGATTGAGATTGATGAAACAAAACAGATTTTTCACCTGAAAACAAGAGAATTCTCTTATATCATTCAAGTGCTGGAAACAGGAGATCTGGTTCATCGTTATTTTGGGAAAAAAATCGAAAAATTTAGTGATGGAAACAAAATAACATATTTAGATCGAGCGTTTTCTCCTAGTCCAATTACTGGAGATAGGACATTTTCGTTGGATGTCCTCCCACTCGAATACTCTAGCAGTGGTCTGGGTGATTTTAGGACTACTGCATTAGATGTTCGAAGTGAATTTGGAACGACCCTAGATTTAAAATTTAAATCGTATAGAACCTATAAAGGAAAAAAAGAGTTAAATGGTTTACCAGCAAGTTTTGGAAATCAAGAAGAAGTAGAGAGTCTTGAAATTGATCTTTATGATCAGTTGACAGATGTTACTGTAACACTTCAGTATTCTGTTTTTGAAGAAGCCTCCTATCTCGCACGGTCAGCTACAATTCAAACTGGCAAATATCCATGTAAACTAGAGAAGGCCTTATCTGCAACGGTTGATTTTCCACATCAAGATTTCATTGTTCACAGCTTGACTGGACGTTATGCTTATGAAAAAGAGTGGACACAGACCCCGCTGACAAAAGGTCAGTATTCGATTGGTAGCATTCGAGGTGCCTCAAGTCACTCAAGAACACCTTTCTTAGCACTTACCTCACCCGATGCAGGTGAGGACAAGGGCGATGTATTTGCAGCTCACCTTGTCTATAGTGGCAACTTTTCAGCCTTTGTCGAAACGACAGCCATGGAAACCTGTCGTTTGGGACTAGGATTGGAAAGTCACTATTTCTCATGGCAATTGGCTAAGGATGACCGGTTTCAAACCCCAGAAGTTCTCTTATCATATACTGATAAAGGATTTACTGGCATGACACAAAATAGTCATCACTTTATTACAAAACACCTCATTCGATCATCGTTTGTAAACAAACCAAGGCCTGTTTTAATCAACAACTGGGAAGCGACCTATTTTGAATTTACAGAAGAAAAGATTTTACAGTTAGCTCAGGTTGCAAGTCGAGTTGGTATTGAATTGTTTGTTCTGGATGATGGTTGGTTTGGTAAACGAAACAATGATGAAAGTTCATTGGGCGATTGGAAAGTCAATTTGGATAAGTTGCCAAATGGTTTGAATGGTTTAGCAGAGCGAATAAATGAGCTTGGCATGAAATTCGGACTGTGGTTTGAACCAGAGATGATTTCTATTGATAGCGATCTTTATCGTGAGCATCCTGATTGGGCAATTCACATAGAAGGACGCTTACCAATCTACAGCCGAGAACAATTAGTTTTGGATTTGACCAAACAGGAAGTCTGTGACTACATCATTGATAGCGTCTCTTCGATATTAGAATCAGCCAACATTACTTATGTAAAATGGGATATGAATCGTAATATCACCAATATCCCTGAAGGTTTAGCAAATGACCAGTGTTTTGAGTTCCACCATCGTTACATGCTAGGTCTGTACCGTGTATTAGACCACCTTACCAAGCGGTTCCCAGATATTCTTTTCGAATCCTGTGCAGGCGGTGGAGGTCGTAATGATTTGGGAATCATGTATTACATGCCGCAAGCTTGGGCAAGTGATGATACAGATGCGATTGAGCGCATATCTATTCAAGAAGGTACTAGTTTGATTTATCCCCCTTCCTCAATTGGCGCACACGTTTCTGCCGTTCCGAACCATCAGGTTGGTCGGATCACACCTCTTGCTACACGAGGCAATGTGGCTATGATGGGAGGAGCATTTGGTTACGAGCTGGATTTAACGAAACTTTCGGAAAAGGAATTGGATGAAATCAGTCAGCAGATCGAAACCTATCACTCCATTCGTGAAACTATCCAATTCGGTCAGCTCTACCGTCTGAAAAAGACGACCAATACCTGGGCTGCCAATTATGTTAGTCAAGATAAGAATCAAGCGGTCTTTACATTTATAAAAATTCTTGCCAAGCCAGAAGCGCCTTTGCTTCATGTTCGGTTGAAGGGCCTAGACCCAGATGCCTTGTATGAATGCCCTCAATTAGGAGAAACATTCTACGGAGATGAATTGATGAACATTGGTCTCATAATGCCACATGTTCAACAAGATTATTTTAGTGTACAATATATTTTTAACAAAATCTAGGAGGATTTTATAATGAAAATGAAAACATTTTTAAAATGTGCGTCAGTGATTGCTTTTGCTAGCTTCTTGGTTGCTTGTGGGAATGCAAGTAATAGCGATAAGGTAGAAATTGAATATTTCTCGCAAAAACCTGAAATGCAAGCGACTCTGCAGGAAATAATTGAGGATTTTGAAAAAGAAAATCCTACGATTGACGTTAAATTTTCGAATGTACCAGATCCAGGAACTGTTCTGAAAACCCGTATGGCAAATAACGAAGCGCCAGATGTCATCAATATTTATCCACAAAATGCGGACTTCAAAGCATATGCAGCGGATGGTCGTTTCCTAGAAATTGGTGATGATGCAGGTCTCGGTCATCTAAAAGATGGTGCTGTAACGCCTTATCTTGTTAATGAAAAAAATTACACCCTTCCTTTGACAGCTAATGCTTATGGTATTTACTATAATAAAGATAAGTTCAAAGAATTGGGTCTTGAAGTTCCAACTACCTATGCAGAATTAGTGGCTTTGGTAGACAAAATCAAGGCTGATAGCAGTGCAGCACCGTTTGCTCTTTCATTGAAAGATGCTTGGTCATTGAATGGCTACCATCAGTTAGCTTGGGTAACTGTTGCGGGTGGATTTGATGGTGCTCAAGATATTCTGATCCGCAGTGCAAAGGGAGCAATTCAAGATGACGCTACAACAAAAGCTGTCTTAGAACGCTTGGAACTGTTGACAGATAATGGTCAACAAGGTGCAACAGGCGCGCTCTATTCAGATGCAGTGGCAGCTTTTGCGGCAGGAGATGCTATCATGCTTCCACAAGGTACATGGGCAGCTACAGTCGTTAACCAACAAGAACCAGAATTTGAATATGGTATGTTTACCTTCCCTGGTGATAAAGAAGGTGGCGACTATACCATCGGTGCAGCAGACCTTGCTCTTTCAATTTCTGCTGATACAGAGCACCCAGAAGAATCTAAAAAATTCTTAGAATACCTCTCACGTCCAGAAGTGATGCAAAAATACTATGATGTAGATGGCTCACCAACTTCAGTTGAAGGAGTAGACACTGAAGGCAAGTTTGAAGAAACTGCTGGAGTGACACAATATGCCTTCACTGACAAACACGTAGTTTGGTTGCAATCTGAATGGGAATCAGAAGAAGAGTTTTGGAATATCACAGTTGAAATGGTTAAAAATCCAAATTCAGCAGAATTTGTGAAAAAATTGAACGCATTCTTTGATCCAATGAAAAAATAAGTCAGAAAAACTATAAGCAGAGGCTAGTTGCAGCCTAGCCTCCTTATAGTTGCCTAGTGTCAGTTTTAGTAACCCTATGGGATTCCTTGAACTGAGACTAAGTAACTATAACTTTATCAAAAAGGAGTACCATGATGAATCAAAAAGGATTTGTTGCAAAATACTGGCCCTATCTATTTGTGGCGGTACCGATTGGATTACAGTTAATCTTTTTCTTCTATCCGCTGTTTACAGGGATTTACTATAGTCTAACAGACTGGAATGGATTAACCTCTGATTTTGACCTCATTGGTTTTCACAATTATCTGGATATTTTAAAAAATCCTGATTTTTACACATCAATGACCTTCACGATTATCTTCACCATTGGTTTGGTCATTGGTGAGATAGTGATTGGGATTTGGTTGGCCACCCTGCTCAATCGTAAGATTAAAGCAGTTGGTTTCTTTAGAACCTGGTATTTCTTCCCAGCTGTCTTGTCAACTGTTACTTTGGGTTTGATTTTTGTTCAGCTCTTTAACTATGGTTTTACCCAAATTGGTGAAGTCTTAAATATTGATTGGTTGAAGGAAAACTTGTTAGTGAATGAGAAAACTGTTATTCCTTCTGTCTTATTTGTTGCTTTGTGGCAAGGATTAGCCATGCCGGTCATCATTTTCTTGTCTGGTTTACAAAGTATACCAGTAGATGTCAAAGAAGCAGCAACGATTGACGGGGCAACACGGTCTCAGCAATTCTTTAATATTGAACTTCCATTTTTACTACCTTCCATTAGTATGGTCTTTATCTTGGCGATGAAATCAGGTTTGACCGCTTTCGACCTTATCTTTGCCCTGACAAGTGGTGGTCCAGATGGTAAGACAGAATCACTTGGTTTATTAGTCTATAACTATGCCTTTGTTAATAATAAGTTTTCGTATGCGAATGCTTTAGCGGTGGTCCTCTTTATCATTATCATTGTGATTTCGTTGATTCAGATGAAGATTTCTAAGAAATTTGAAGTATAGGAGAGTATATATGAACAAGCACAAACAGAAAAATTGGTGGGTTTACTTAGTTCTCTTTAGTGGAATATTGTTCATGTTTATTCCACTATTGGTGACCATTATCAGTTCTTTTAAACCAACAAAGGAAATTACAGGAAATTTCTTTGGTTTGCCACAAGAGTTTACATTGAGCAACTATGAACGCCTATTTAATGATGGAATTGTTCAATATTTTAGCAACTCAGCTATTATTACAATCGTATCAATTGCCCTCATTTTATTGGTTATTCCAATGGCAGCTTTCGCCGTAGCCCGTCAAATGAAACGCCAGACAGTGTTTAACTTTATCTACTTTTTCTTGATTATTGGGATTTTTGTACCTTTCCAAGTGATTATGCTCCCAATGACCAAATTAATGTCAAGCCTTGGTTTGAACAATGTTGTCGGTTTGATTATTCTATATTTGACCTATGCAGTTCCTCAGGCCCTCTTCCTCTACGTCGGCTATATTAAGACCATTGTTCCTGAAGAAATGGATGAGGCGGCAGCTATTGATGGCTGTGATAAGTTTACCATGTATTGGAAAATTATTTTCCCTCTGATGAAACCGATGCATGCGACGGTATTGATCATCAATGCATTGTGGGTGTGGAATGACTTCCTTTTGCCACTCCTAGTATTAAACAGAGATCAAGCTATGTGGACCCTGCCCTTGTTCCAGTATAATTACAAAGGAATGTACTTTAGTGACTACGGTCCATCATTTGCTTCCTATGTTGTAGGAATTATCCCAATCCTACTTGTCTACCTAATCTTCCAAAAACATATTATTTCAGGTATGACGAGTGGTTCTGTCAAATAAATCTAAAGGTTGACTTGTTCAACCTTTTCTAACAATGAAAAAAGAAAAGGCTTACGAGGAGGAAATCTATGAAAATTAAAAATCAAGCTATGTTGATTACTTATTCGGATAGTTTAGGAAAGAATCTCAAGGATTTGAAAAATGTTCTTGAGGGGCCATTAAAGGATGTTGTGGGAGGTATCCATATTCTGCCGTTTTTCCCATCATCAGGTGACCGTGGGTTTGCGCCAATGGATTATACAAAGGTAGATCCTGCATTTGGAGATTGGTCAGATATTGAAGCATTGAGCAAGGACTATTATCTGATGTTCGATTTTATGATCAATCATATTTCTGCAAAATCTCCTTATTTCCTTGATTTTCTTGAAAAGAAAGATGAATCAGCTTATGCGGATTTGTTTATTCGCTATAAAAACTTTTGGCCAAATGGAGAACCAACACAAGAAGATGTTGATTTGATCTATAAGCGTAAACCTCGTGCTCCATATCGAATTGCAACATTTGCTGATGGTAGCGAGGAGAAGGTATGGTGTACCTTTGATGAGCAACAGATTGACTTGGATGTGACTACTGAGACAACACGCCAGTTCATCCAAGAAAATCTGGAACAGTTGGCAGAACATGGTGCTTCGATCATTCGTTTGGACGCCTTTGCTTATGCTAATAAAAAAATAGGAACCAACTGTTTCTTTGTGGAGCCTGATATTTGGGAAATGCTCCATTTTCCACGTCAGTTATTGGCACCAAAAGATGTAGAAATCTTGCCAGAAATTCATGAACACTACACCATTCAGCAGAAAATTGCGGAACAGGATTATTATGTTTATGACTTTGCCTTGCCAATGCTAGTTCTCCACGCTTTGTATTCTGGTCATGTCAATCGCCTGATTCACTGGATGGAGATTTGCCCTCGCAAGCAATTTACAACTCTTGATACACATGATGGAATAGGTGTTGTGGACGTTAAAGATTTGCTGACGGATGAGGAGATAGAGGAAACGCGTGAAGCCTTGTATGCACAAGGTGCCAATGTGAAGAAAATTTATAGTACAGAAGCCTATAATAATTTGGATATTTATCAGATTAACTGTACTTATTATTCTGCCCTTGGCAATAACGATCAAGCTTACCTATTAGCGCGTGTTCTACAATGTTTTGCACCAGGTATTCCACAGATTTACTATGTTGGTTTACTTGCAGGCGAAAATGATATTGAACTTTTAGAATCAAGTAAGGAAGGTCGCAATATCAATCGCCATTACTATGATTTGGATGAAATTGAGCAGCAAGTGCAACGTCCTGTGGTACAATCCTTGTTTAAACTCTTAAAATTCCGCAATACAAGTCCAGCTTTCGACGGAGAGTTCTCTGTTAAGATGTTGGATGAAACAAGTATGGAAATTTTCTGGAATAATCAAGATGCAGGGGTATCTGCCCGCCTAACAGCAAATCTAAAAGAAAAATCCTTTGAAATTGTTGAAATAGAAGAGGAAAAAATTACTACAATTGAGTTATAATATGATTATATAGAAAGAGGGGAATTCCCCTTTTTATTGCGTAAATTAGATTGTACAGAAAGGTTCAATACATGTCAGAAATACAAAAAACAGATTGGTGGAAGAAGTCCGTCATTTACCAAATTTACCCTCGTAGTTTTCAAGATTCAAATGGAGATGGAGTAGGGGATATTCGAGGGATTATCAGCAGATTAGATTATCTTCACGAGCTTGGAATTGATGCTATTTGGCTCAGTCCTGTTTATCAGTCACCCATGGATGACAATGGTTACGACATCAGTGACTACCAAGGAATTGCTCCAGAATTTGGGACCATGGAAGATATGGAAGAGCTGATTGCAGAAGGCCATAAGCGCAATATCAAAATAATCATGGATTTGGTGCTCAATCATACCTCGGATGAACATTTTTGGTTTCAAGAAGCCCTCAAAGGACCAGATAATCCCTACTATGACTATTATGTTTGGGCTGATGAACCGAATGAATTACGCTCGACCTTCTCTGGCTCTGCTTGGGAATACGTTCCACATCTGAACAAATACTATCTCCACCAATTCTCTGTTAAGCAACCGGATTTGAACTGGAAAAATCCTGCTATGAAACAAGAAATCTGGGATATGATCAATTTTTGGATTGAAAAAGGTGTTGGCGGTTTCAGGCTAGATGTGATTGATTTGATTGGAAAAGAACCGGAAAAATTAATTACAGCCGACGGACCGACTCTCCATCCTCTTATTCAGGAATTAAATGAGAAAACCTTTGGTGCTTACGACTTAGTGACTGTTGGGGAGACATGGAGTGCCAATCCAGAAAATGCTCAGTTATATTCGCATCCTGATCGAAAAGAATTTTCGATGATTTTCCAATTTGAACATGTGGGACTTGATCAGCAGGAAGGGAAAGAAAAGTGGGATTTGGCACCGCTTGATCCAGCTCGTTTGCATAACGTTCTATCCAAATGGCAGACTGAACTGGTTGGTAAAGGCTGGAACTCACTTTTCTGGAATAATCATGATTTACCTCGTGCCATTTCTCGCTTCGGTGATGATCGACCTGCATTTCGTGAGCTAAGTGGCAAAATGTTGGCTATTTATCTTCATTTTATGTCAGGGACTCCTTATATCTACCAAGGTGAGGAAATCGGTATGATTAATACGCCAATTACAGATATTAACCAGGCAGATGATATTGAAACACGTCGCATGTATGCGGAACGGATTGAAAATGGCTTTACCAAGGAGGAATTGATTACTTCTATAAATGCCAAAGGTCGTGATAATGCTCGCCGTCCAATGCAATGGACAGGAGCAGAAGGAGCAGGCTTCAGTACAGGTCAAGCCTGGCTGGCTTTTGGAGATACTGTCAAAGACATCAACGTTGAAAAAGCACTTGCAGACAAACAATCTCTTTTCTATACCTATCAAAAATTAATCGCTCTTCGGAAAGAGTATCCTTGTATGTCCGAAGGAAAATATGAAGTGATGGAGACTGGAAATAGCTCGGTAATGGCCTACCGTAAATATGATGAACAGGATGATTTCATCATTCTGGTGAATTTCACAAGTGATGAGCAAGCCTTCGAAGTATCGAGCGAGGGATATTCCCTGTTTATGCATAATTACGAAGAGGCTGCATTTTTGGCTGGACAATTATTGAGACCGTATGAGGCAATCGTTCTCAAAAAATAAGATAATTTTCAATATTCACGAGCTTTTTTCATGAATTTTTGGTAAAATAGAAAAAACAAAAAAGAGAGGTTTCATCATCATGGGTAAATTCCAAGTCATTTCACACCCACTCATTCAGCATAAATTGTCTATCCTTCGTAGAACAACAACTTCTACAAAAGATTTCCGTGAGTTGGTCAATGAAATTGCCATGTTAATGGGCTACGAAGTATTGCGTGACTTGCCACTTGAAGATGTGGAAATTGAAACACCGATTACAAAAACAGTTCAAAAACAAATTGCAGGTAAGAAATTAGCTATTGTGCCAATTCTTCGTGCTGGTATTGGTATGGTCGATGGATTGCTTAGCTTGGTTCCGGCAGCTAAAGTTGGTCATATTGGTATGTACCGCGATGAAGAAACCTTACAACCAGTTGAATACCTTGTGAAATTGCCAGAAGATATTGATCAACGCCATATCTTGGTAGTAGACCCAATGTTAGCAACTGGTGGTTCAGCAATTCTTGCAGTGGATTCCTTGAAAAAACGTGGAGCTTCAAATATTAAATTTGTTGCCTTGGTATCTGCTCCAGAAGGTGTGAAAGCACTTCAAGATGCACATCCAGATATCGATATCTTTACAGCAGCCTTGGATGAAAAACTCAATGATAAAGGCTATATCGTTCCAGGTCTTGGAGATGCTGGTGATCGCCTTTTCGGTACTAAATAATCTCCGTAAGAAATCAGTTGAGCTGATTTCTTTTTTCTGGTTTTAAATCGTGTTTTTTATTTGACCAATTTTGACTATTCTTATATAATGGGAAAAGAAAATCTCGAAAAGGAGTAAATTTATGATTCCAGTAGTTATTGAACAAACTAGTCGCGGTGAGCGCTCGTATGATATTTATTCACGTTTGCTGAAAGACCGCATCATTATGTTGACAGGTCCGGTTGAGGACAATATGGCCAATTCGATTATTGCCCAATTGCTTTTCCTAGATGCACAAGATCCAACAAAAGATATTTATCTCTATGTAAATACACCAGGGGGTTCTGTTTCTGCAGGTCTTGCCATCGTGGATACAATGAACTTCATTAAAGCAGACGTACAGACAATTGTAATGGGTACTGCAGCAAGTATGGGAACAATCATTGCTTCAAGTGGTACAAAAGGCAAACGTTTCATGCTTCCTAATGCAGAATACCTGATTCACCAACCAATGGGAGGCACTGGTGGTGGTACTCAGCAAACTGACATGGCAATTGCAGCAGAACACCTCTTAAATACTCGTAACAAGTTAGAAAAAATCTTGGCGGAAAATTCTGGTAAGACAGTCAAACAAATCCATAAGGATGCAGAACGTGACTATTGGATGTCTGCTGAAGAAACCTTGGCATACGGCTTTATCGACCAAATTATGTATAATACAAAGACTAAGTAATGTTGTTTCTATAAGATTATTCTTACATGCTCTGATGATCGACTTGATTGTTGGAGCTTTTCATTTTTAATTGAAAGCGGTATAATATAGGAAGAATCAATTTTAGAGGAGTTGACATGTTTGAGAAGAAAGATCGGATTAGTTTAGCAGTATATTTACATTATAACCGTGATGCCCGTAAATTAAACCAATATGGAGATATCGTCTATCACTCCAAACGCTTACGGTATGTTCTTGTCTATATGGATAAAGATAAAGTAGATGTGGCTATTACAAAACTAAAGAAGGAGAAGTTTGTTAAAAAATTAGTTCCTTCATATATAAAAGAATTGGATCATAACTTTGTAGGGAGTCTATGGCGTGAATCGATTGATAAGCCAGAGCCAGCCCGCATATCGTCATAATGGTAATATGGAGTCATCAGTAATGATGGCTTTTTTTGTGAATTATTTGGAGAATTATTAAAATTTTAATTTTTTTAAAAATTTTGTTCATTTGTATTGACAATTTTCAGATAATTCTGTATATTAGATACATGTTAAATTTAAGAAAGTTTTAAGGTATTTTCATGAAAACAAGAAAATTTGCAGTAGCAATCGCTACATTTGCTTCAGCAGCTCTCCTCGCTGCCTGTGGCAATGTTTCAACAACCAATACATCCGCAGCTGGTTCAACTATTGGGGAAACATTTAAAATCGGTTATAACTTGGAGTTATCTGGTGCTGTTTCATCTTATGGTCAAACAGAAGAAAAAGGTGCCAACCTTGCAGTAAAAGAAATCAATGCTGCTGGTGGTATTGATGGCAAAAAGATTGAAGTTATCACAAAAGACAATAAATCTGAAACCGCTGAAGCTGCAACGGTTGCAACAAGCTTGGCAAGTGAGGGTGCAAACGTCGTGATCGGCCCTGCTACATCAGGAGCTTCAGCAGCATCTATTCCAGCTTTAACTTCAGCAGGTGTTCCAATGATTTCTCCTTCAGGTACACAAACAAACTTGGTTGAAAATGATAAAGGTGAGGTACAAGAATACTTCTTCCGTACAACCTTTACAGATGGATACCAAGGTGAAATCATGGCTAAGTACGCTACTGAAAACTTGTCATCTAAGAAAGTTGTTCTTTACTTTGACAACTCATCTGATTACGGTAAAGGTGTAGCTGAGGCCTTCAAGAAAGCTTACACAGGAGAAATTGTTTCAGAAATTACATTTGCTTCTGGTGATAAAGACTTCCAAGCTGCATTGACAAAATTGAAAGACAAAGAATTCGATGCTATCATTATGCCTGGTTATTACAATGAAACTGGTACAATTGTGAAACAAGCGCGTGGTCTTGGTATCGAACAGCCAATCCTTGGTTCAGACGGTTTCGATTCTCCACAATTTACTGAGTTGGCAACTGCTTCAGCAGCTTCAAACGTTTACTACCTTTCAGCATTTGTAACATCAGCAAGTGAAAAAGCACAAGCATTCTACGATGCATATGTGAAAGAATACAACGAAGAGCCATCAATGTTCTCAGCTCTTGCATATGACTCAGTTTATATGGCAGCAGAAGCAGCAAAAGGTGCAAAAGATTCAGTAGCTGTGAAAGATAACCTTGCAGCTTTGAAAGACTTCGAAGGTGTTACTGGTTCCATGTCTATTGATGAGAACCATAACGTTGTGAAATCAGTTTATGTTGTTGGTTTGACAAATGGTGAGCAATCTTCAGTGGATACAATTTCAGCTGACTAATAAAAAGATAGAAGAGGGATTTCCCTCTTTTTTCAAATTATGTTATCTTTGCTACATCGCTTAAAAAGTGTTTATTCTTCTGCTTGTACAAATTGATCATACGAATTTTAAGGAGACAATGCAGACTTTTGAGTGGACATAACTGTTTGATTAGCTCAGATTTATTTTACCCTTTATGTGGCTGATGAGTGGCAATCGAACTTGCTTATTTTCAGAAAATTTTGTATAATGTAATAATGCTTACTGAGCTAGAAAAATATTTAGAAAGATTGGTGAACCTATGCTTCAACAACTTGTCAATGGTTTGATTCTTGGTTCTGTTTACGCACTATTAGCCCTTGGGTATACCATGGTGTACGGAATCATCAAACTCATTAACTTTGCCCACGGTGACCTATACATGATGGGTGCGTTTATGGGGTATTTTCTATTAAATAATTTAACGTTTATTGCCGATGGAGGAACTCGTTTCTTTATTGCACTTATTCTGGCAATGGTAGGAACAGCTATTCTCGGTGTTGTAATAGAGTTTTTGGCCTATCGTCCTTTGCGAAATTCAACACGTATTGCTGCCTTGATTACAGCTATCGGAGTTTCTTTCTTCCTGGAATACACTATGATTAAGTTCTTTTCGGCTGATGTAAAAGCATTCCCACAAGCAATTGAGGCAGTAACCTTCCACTTGGGTCCAGTTTCTGTAACCAATATTCAGTTGATTATTCTTGGTGTCTCATTGTTCTTGATGATTGCTCTACAATTAATCGTGAAGCGTACAAAAATGGGGAAAGCCATGCGTGCGGTTTCAGTTGATAGTGATGCAGCGCAGTTGATGGGGATTAACGTAAACCGTACGATCAGCTTTACTTTTGCTCTTGGATCAGCCCTTGCTGGTGCAGCCGGTGTTCTTTTAGGCCTTTATTACAACCAAGTCGAGCCTTTGATGGGGATGACACCAGGTTTGAAAGCCTTTGTTGCTGCGGTATTAGGTGGTATTGGTATTATTCCAGGTGCGGCTCTTGGTGGATTTGTTATCGGTATTATTGAAACCTTCACCTATGTGATAAGTTTAGATACATTCCGTGATGCAATCGTGTACGCTGTGCTTATTATCATCCTCTTGGTACGTCCGAGTGGTATCCTTGGTAAGAATGTGAAAGAGAAGGTGTAACCATGAAGCAAAATTTAAAAGTTAATGCGATTTGGTTGGCTATCTTTTTAGCTGGTTTTGGTCTGATTCAAGGTCTTGTTGCAGCAGGGATTTTAAACTTCTACTATATCCAAATTGTGCAACAAATCGGTATTCAAATTATCTTGGCAGTTGGTTTAAACTTGATTGTTGGTTTCTCTGGTCAATTTTCTCTAGGTCATGCTGGTTTTATGGCTATTGGAGCATATTCTGTCGGGATTATTGGTAAAATGATGCCATCCTACGGTGGATTTGCTATTGCGTTGATTGTTGGAATGTTGATTTCAGGTGCAGTTGCTTTGTTGGTTGGTATCCCAACCTTGCGCTTAAAGGGTGACTATCTTGCAATTGCGACTCTTGGTGTTGCAGAAATCATTCGTATTTTGATTATCAACGGTGGAAGTCTTACCAACGGTGCAGCTGGTATCATGTCTATTCCACTCTTTACAAGCTGGCCTTTAGTTTATATTTTTGTTATTATCACAACCTTGGTAACAGTAAACTTCTTACGTAGCCCAATGGGAAGAGCAACGATTTCAGTTCGTGAGGACGAAATTGCAGCTGAGTCTGTCGGTGTTAATCCGACATTTGTTAAGGTTTCAGCCTTTGTCTTCGGTGCCATGACAGCAGCCATTGCAGGTGGTCTCCATGCAGGTTATGTTGGAACAATTGTTCCTAAAGACTTTGCCTTCATGACTTCAGTGAATATTTTGATTGTCATTGTATTAGGTGGTTTGGGTTCAATCACTGGTACCTTTGTGGCAGCTATTGTACTTGGTATCTTGAACGTCTTCTTGAAGAGTTATTCAGATATTTCAATGATCATTTACTCATTGGCACTGATTCTTTTGATGATCTTCCGTCCTGGTGGTCTTTTAGGAACCAAAGAATTTAGCGTAGCAGCTCTACTCAAGAAGAAGGAGGTTAAGTAATGGTATTACTTGAAGTAAAAGATTTAACCAAGAACTTCGGTGGACTAACTGCTGTTGGTGATGTAACCATGGAGCTCCATGAAGGAGAATTGGTTGGGCTTATCGGTCCTAACGGTGCTGGTAAAACAACGCTTTTTAACCTTTTAACTGGAGTTTATGAACCGAGCGAAGGTACAATCACTCTTGCTGGTACACTTTTAAATGGTAAAGCGCCATCAAAAATCGCCTCACTTGGTCTTGGTCGGACATTCCAAAATATCCGACTCTTCAAAAACATGACCGTTTTAGAAAATGTTTTGATTGGTCTTGGCAACCATGGGAAAGCAGAAGTTTTTGCAAGTTTTTTCCGTCTTCCAGCATTCTATAAGAATGAAGAATCCTTGAAAACAAAAGCGATTGAACTTTTGAAAATTTTTGATTTGGATGGCGATGCAGATACTCTAGCTAAAAACCTTCCATACGGTCAACAACGTCGTTTGGAAATCGTTCGTGCTCTTGCGACTGAACCAAAAATTCTTTTCTTGGATGAACCTGCAGCTGGTATGAACCCACAAGAAACAGCAGAATTGACCCAACTCATCCGTAAAATCAAGGAAGAATTTAACATCACAATCATGTTGATTGAACATGATATGAGTCTGGTTATGGAAGTTACAGAGCGAATTTATGTATTGGAATATGGCCGTTTAATCGCGCATGGAACTCCTGCAGAAATCCGTAGCAACAAACGTGTCATTGAAGCATACCTCGGAGGTGAAGCCTAATGCCAATGTTAAAAGTTGAAAATTTATCGGTACATTATGGCGTCATTGAGGCGGTAAAAAATGTATCATTTGAAGTAAACGAAGGAGAGGTCGTTACCTTGATTGGTGCCAATGGTGCAGGTAAAACCTCTATCCTTCGTACGATTTCTGGACTTGTTCGCCCATCTTCAGGAACGATTTCTTTCCTTGGAAATGAGATTCAAAAAGTTCCAGCCCGTAAAATTGTAGCAGATGGTTTATCACAAGTTCCAGAAGGCCGTCATGTTTTTGCAGGTTTGACCGTTATGGAAAACTTGGAGATGGGTGCCTTCCTACGCAATAATCGTGAAGAGAACCAAGCAAACTTGAAGAAAATATTTGCTCGTTTCCCACGCTTGGAAGAACGAAAAAATCAGGATGCTGCTACCCTATCAGGTGGTGAACAACAGATGTTAGCAATGGGACGTGCACTCATGAGCCAACCAAAACTCTTGCTCCTTGATGAACCTTCAATGGGACTAGCACCAATCTTCATCCAAGAAATTTTTGATATTATCCAAGATATTCAAAAACAAGGCACAACTGTTCTCTTGATTGAACAAAATGCCAACAAAGCCCTCGCCATCGCTGACCGCGGCTACGTCCTCGAAACAGGAAAAGTCGTCGTCTCAGGAACAGGAAAAGAACTCCTCGCCTCAGAAGAAGTCAAAAAAGCATATCTGGGTGGCTAAAAAGGTCCGGGGGACCTTTTTAGGTAGGAAATGAGAAACGCCGGCAGGCGTTTTTCTATATATCAAGGTTCGGTGGACTTTTTTAGGTTGGAAATAGGAAAAGAAAAAGTCTTTCAAAGCTGTAATCAGTTAACGATTTCGCTCTCAACACAGTGAAGTATCATGTTTTGAAAACAAACAACGAAATAATAGGAAGTTGTCGCGATTCAAAGGAGAGTATGTTTTTATTTTTCTTTTATCATAAAGAAACAACCACTCGAAAACATTTTTAAAATTGTTTTTAAGTGGTTGTTTAACATTATGTAGTAGAATACTTTTTGGGTAAGTATTGCTTAGGTACAAATTCCTATCGTTGTTTTTGAGAGTGTTTGGTAATTCTCCATTGTAAGAATATTTAATGATATGATTTATGCATTTGATACCAATTCCCTTAAACAATATCTATTGACAAAAAATAACTACTGAATTTTTATGACAACTGTGCATGGAAAAATATAAAATTTTCGGTAAGTGTATTAACTTAGAAGAAAATCACTCAGTTGAGCTACATTCTTTACAATACAAGTCGCACCTGCTTTTTCAAACTCTTCAGTATTTCCATAGCCGTAAAGAACTCCGATTGCAGGAAGTTGGTTCATGTGAGCACCTTCTATATCATGCTCTCTGTCACCGACCATGACTGCAGGTTGAGGAAAATTGCCTAATTGTTTCAGCGCATATGCAATCACATCTGCCTTACTGATACGACTATTGTCCAGACTTGCTCCCGCAATCACATCAAAAAAATGATCAATTTCAAAATGTTTAAGGATTTGTTTTGCGAATAATTCCGGTTTCGAAGTAGCAATCACAAGGGTTTTGCCGGCAGACTTTAACTTTTCAAGAAGTAGAACAATTCCAGGATAAAGTTGATTTTCAAACATTCCCTTTTCTTTAAAATAGATGCGAAAAGCATCGACTGCAGCCTGTGTTTCTTCCGGGTTCAATTGATAGAACTGTGAAAAAGATTCATAGAGTGGCGGTCCGATGAACCGTCTCAAATGATCTGGCTTCGTTTCTTCAATCCCCATTTTTTCGAGTGCAAAGGCAACGGAATTTAAAATGCCTTGACCAGAATCTGTTAATGTTCCATCTAAATCAAATAATATAGTTTGATACATAGCTGCCTCCTTTCTTTCAGTATATCATACTCTTTTAAAATCTGATAGGAATTATTGAAAGCTTCTTTTGGGAATGGTATACTATTAATATAAAGGAGGTTGGTCCACTATGTATATTCTCATAGCGCCAGATTCGTTTAAAGAATCTCTCTCAGCAGCACAGGTCGCTGAAGCGATTAAACTTGGATTTTCAAAGGTTTATCCTCATGCAAGCTATGACTTACTTCCCTTGGGTGATGGTGGGGAAGGTACTGTTGAGAGTTTGACAGATGCCTTATCGCTGGATGTGAAACATACCTATGTTACTGGTCCATTTGGAGACAAAGTCAAGGTTACCTATGCGATGAAAGATGACCTTGCAGTGTTTGAAATGGCTGCAATAGTTGGCCTTGGCAGTATTCCACACAAAAAAAGAAATCCGCTTTTGCTCAAAACAGAAGGAATTGGAGAGCTAATCGTTGAACTTGTGCAAAATGGAGCTCAGAGAATTTTAATTGGTGTTGGCGGATCTGCTAGTCATGATGGTGGCATTGGTATGGCATCAGGTCTTGGTGTTAGATTTTATGACTGTGATGGAGATGAGGTCGAGGCTATTGGTGCTCATTTGGGAAAGATAGTACGCTATTCAACAGACGAAATGTTGGTGGACCTATCCCAAGTTAGGATTGACTTGGTTACGGATGTGAATAATCCACTTTGTGGGCCATTGGGTGCAACTTATGTTTTTGCGGGTCAGAAAGGTCTAGCGCCTGAAGAGTTTGAACGTATTGATGAAGAAATGGCTGAGTTTTATAATAATGTGAATCCCGAAATACTTGCTGTAAGTGGAGCAGGTGCTGGTGGAGGTATGGCTGCTGGATTGGTCCAATTTGCTGGTGCACATATCCAAAAGGGTGTAGATTTTGTCATGAATCAATTGAGTTTTGATCACCGAGTTGCTGAGGCTGATCTTGTTATTGTGGGTGAGGGTCGGATGGATATCCAGAGTCTAGCAGGGAAAACTCCGATAGGAGTGGCTCGACGAACACCAGATGGAGTTCCTATCATTGCGATATGTGGCAGTCTCAAAGATGATCTACCTGATTTTCCTTTTGAAAATATCTGCGCCGCATTTCCTATCATCGCAAGTGTTGACAGTTTAGAACACACGCTCAAAAATGCAGAAAAAAACCTGATCCGTACAGCAGAACAGGTGGCAAGAGTAATTCAATTAGGAGGAACTCTAAGATGGAATTGATGAAATCAATGGCAACTATCTTATTTATTCTAATTTGTCTGGCAAAGCTGCAAACCCTTGTAAGTCTTTCTAAGAATGAAAGAGGGACAGAATCGAATGTATTGAAAGGAAATGATTCTATTTTCTTTTTCAATGAAAAAATGATATAGGCAGATTGCCAGGAATTCTGTGTTTATTAAGTATGATTATTTGTCTTGTACTTATTTTTGTTCATTGATAAATCAGTCTATCCAAATAATTTTTTCCAGAAGGAAGGTTTTGTATCTTCCTTTTTATCTTGTATT
The DNA here is from genome assembly GCF_049893385.1 of Streptococcus sp. VTCC 12905. Lineage (NCBI taxonomy): Bacteria > Bacillati > Bacillota > Bacilli > Lactobacillales > Streptococcaceae > Streptococcus > Streptococcus sp. VTCC 12905. The sequence goes on from NZ_JBMVJC010000011.1 coordinate 55,687, forward strand.
AAGAAAATATTTGGAAATACTGATTCTAAGGTAACATCTTCTCTATCTACAGCATGGTCAGTATGAAAAATCAAAGCATATGGTGATTGACCAACTTTCTCGTCAATAATAGCTGAAGTAATGCTGTGAGTTTGTGCCACTTTCATCAGCGAAATCTGTTGCTTATCTGATAGAGAGGGGGATAGTTTAAGAAAGAGCGGTTGGTAGTTACTAACTAATTTTTGGCAAATCTGATTGAAATCTTGAGAGACCTGTTCCTTTGCCAATTCGTCAAAAGAAAGTAGGAGAACAATCCGCTCCCGGTAGGTTCCCATGTACAGACGTTGTTCATCCGGATTTAGACGAGTTTCCCCGGAAGCCTTTCTTAAAATACTTGTATTTATATCGTTATTCATAATATTAGTATAACATAAAACTATGTAAGAAAAAAGGAAGGCGTTTACATTGTTTCATTCTGTAAAAATACCGACTTTTTCTTGAAAAATAACGTATTTTAGGGTATGATAGCAATGTAACAATTTTAAACTCAAAGGAGAGTAATATAATGTCAATTATTACTGATGTTTACGCTCGCGAAGTCCTTGACTCACGCGGTAACCCTACACTTGAAGTTGAAGTTTATACTGAATCAGGTGCTTTCGGACGTGGTATGGTTCCTTCAGGAGCTTCTACTGGTGAGCACGAAGCAGTTGAGCTTCGCGACGGTGACAAATCACGTTACCTTGGTCTTGGTACTCAAAAAGCTGTTGACAACGTGAACAACGTGATTGCTGATGCTATCATCGGTTTCGACGTTCGTGATCAACAAGCTATCGACCGCGCTATGATCGCTCTTGACGGTACTCCTAATAAAGGTAAATTGGGTGCAAACGCAATCCTCGGTGTTTCTATCGCTGTTGCGCGTGCTGCCGCTGACTACCTTGAAGTGCCACTTTACACTTACCTTGGCGGATTCAACACTAAAGTATTGCCAACTCCAATGATGAACATCATCAACGGTGGTTCTCACTCTGACGCTCCAATCGCTTTCCAAGAATTCATGATTGTACCAGTTGGTGCTCCATCATTCAAAGAAGGTCTTCGTTGGGGTGCTGAAGTATTCCACGCTTTGAAAAAAATCTTGAAAGCTCGTGGTTTGGTAACAGCTGTTGGTGACGAAGGTGGTTTCGCTCCTAAATTTGAAGGTACTGAAGATGGCGTTGAAACAATCATCGAAGCTATCGAAGCTGCTGGATACGAAGCTGGCGAAAACGGCATTATGATCGGTTTCGACTGTGCATCATCTGAATTCTTCGACAAAGAACGTAAAGTTTACGATTACACTAAATTCGAAGGTGAAGGCGCTGCTGTTCGTACATCTGCAGAACAAATCGACTACCTTGAAGAATTGGTTAACAAATACCCAATCATCACTATCGAAGATGGTATGGATGAAAACGACTGGGATGGCTGGAAAGCTCTTACTGAGCGCCTTGGCAAACGCGTTCAATTGGTTGGTGACGACTTCTTCGTAACAAACACTGACTACCTTGCACGTGGTATCAAAGAAGGTGCTGCTAACTCAATCCTTATCAAAGTTAACCAAATCGGTACTCTTACTGAAACATTTGAAGCTATCGAAATGGCTAAAGAAGCTGGTTACACTGCCGTTGTATCACACCGTTCAGGTGAAACTGAAGATTCAACAATCGCTGACATCGCAGTTGCAACTAACGCTGGCCAAATCAAAACAGGTTCATTGTCACGTACAGACCGTATTGCTAAATACAACCAATTGCTTCGTATTGAAGATCAACTTGGTGAAGTTGCTGTCTACAAAGGCTTGAACTCATTCTACAACCTTAGAAAATAAATTAGTACAGTGTACTAATTTATCCCCGAGTTAGTATAACGAGGGTTATAGTTAGAACAAGTCCGAAAATATTCGGACTTGTTTTACGATGTCTGGGAGACTGTTTTATCCCCGAGCTAGAATAGCGAGGGTTATAATAAGAGGGGCTGGGCAAAAACTAGCTTCTCACAATAAAAAAACGAGCAGTTCCAATTAGGAGTTGCTCGTTTTCCACTTCATGCTTTATAATTATAATAATCACAAAACAACTAGAAAGGCATGAAAATGTATAAACAGTATAACACAAATCAGCTTAGTTTGGAATTAAATATTGCT
>NZ_JBMVJC010000012.1:0-57610 GCF_049893385.1 Streptococcus sp. VTCC 12905
AACAATTCAAAAAAGACGTCATTATTGTCGCTGTTGGTTACTACCTGCGTTACAATCTAAGCTATCGTGAAGTTCAGAAATTGTTATATGATCGTGGAATAAATGTTTGTCATACTACGATTTATCGTTGGGTGCAAGAGTACAGCAAAGTTCTCTATTATATTTGGAAGAAGAAAAATAGACAATCCTTCTATTCATGTCATGGAAAATGGACGAAACCTATATCAAAATTAAGGGACGTTGGCATTATCTTTATCGTGCAATTGATGCGGACGGCTTAACCTTAGATATCTGGTTACGAAAGAAACGGGATACGCAAGCAGCCTATGCTTTCTTAAAACGACTCCATAAACAGTTTGGTGAGCCGAAAGCAATTGTGACCGATAAAGCACCTTCTCTTGGCTCCACCTTGAGAAAGTTACAGAGTGTGGGTTTATATACTAAGACAGAGCACCGAACTATGAAGTATCTTAACAATTTAATAGAACAAGACCATCGACCTATTAAACGACGGAATAAATTTTATCAAAGTCTCCGTACAGCCTCTTCCACGATTAAGGGCATGGAGACCCTTCGAGGAATATATAGAAAGAACCGAAGAAATGGAACGCTCTTCGGCTTTTCGGTGTCTACTGAAATCAAGGTATTAATGGGAATAACAGCCTAAGATATTTGGAGTTCAGAGGGGGCGCGTTTGATTTTCAAACTTCGCAACAGAACCATTTTATCCACTATGTTTTTAGTGACCATGGTTGGAGGACTTAATATTTACATCGGTGGTAAAGATTATATCGCCAACCAGAATCCAAATGATTTTTCGATTGATGTTGTCATGGAACCTACCCCTTCAAAAACACAAGTGGAGGAGTGGGCGGATGCTATCTTGGAAGAGGCGAAGATTCCTGTGGAAAGTAAGGTAGTCTATCCCTACCAACAAGCCTATTTTTCTGAAGTGACCCATCAGCAAGTAAGATTTTTTACAGTTGAAGATGCCGCTAGTATAGATTTCTCATACCTTGGTATTGGGTTTATCCTTGATCAAGCCAGCTATGAAAAAATGACTGGCCAACATCTGGGGTTTGTAGCTAATCAAGTGGCTATTTATAGCAAAGGAGTCCAGTTTCAAGCTGGTCAACCCCTGACCTCTGATGAAAAGGAGATGGAAGTTGCTCAAGTCTTATCTAAAAATGTAACCTTGGGACATCATCCAGACCAGGTGTCTTTCAATGTAAGCCAGTATTTGATCGTTGTGGTTCAAGATTTGACGATATTTGAAAATCAAGCTGAGAATCACTATTATATGGGCTTTGAAAGCAGTTTGTCAGAAGAAGAACAGGTAGATAGCTAAGAGACTTTCTTATCAGGTGTTTTTGAAAGTGAGCTTTGGGAGTCCAATATATTACCGGATGGAACGAACGCCATTAGTCTCGCCTATCGTGCCTACGCAACACGTAACTTCTTTATTTTTGCTGGTTCACTTTTCTTCATTGGGCTCTTGCTATCGCTCACCTTCCTTATGGTTGTTGTATTGGTCATCTATTTCAAACAGATTTCAGAAGGCTATGAAGATAGAGATCGCTTTATCATCATGACCAAGGTTGGTCTGGATGAGAATCAAGCCAGACAGTCCATCCGTAAGTAGTTGTTGATGGTATTTTTCCTTCCAATCTTGATGGCTATAGTTCATCTTGGTTTTGCCTATAAGATGTTATCCGCCATCCTTGTCTCAATGGTGTCGTAAATATGGAATTAATGTTACATGTAACGATAGGAATTTGTTTGGTCTATTTCTTGCTCTAACTGATGGTTTTTGTAATAATAACACGGACTTATAAACAAATTGTATCCTAAAAACTTGGGGTTTTCCCCAGTTTTTTTGATATTTCTAACATAACGTGGAACATTTTTAGAATTTTCTGTCAATTTAATATTTACATATGAAGAGGATAGTGATATTGTATGTAGCATAACAAAAAGTTCATTCTATAATTGTTTAGTGTCATCGTACTTGCGTTTTATAAAAAATGAAGACAGTAAGATAAATGCTAACAATTAAGGGATAGAAAAGGAGATGTGCTTATGAAAATTGAAGGATCAAGTATTGCCTTTATAGTGATTTGTACAGGTTTGGTATTTTTAATGACGCCAGCCCTTGCTTTCTTCTATGGTGGTCTCGAGAGGCGGAAAAATGTCATCTCAACGATGATGATGTCTGTTGTCTCGCTAGCCCTCGCAACGGTGGTGTGGTTCGCTGTTGGTTACTCTCTATCATTTTCAGGGGATGGAAATCTTACTGGTGATCTTGGACATGCGTTTTTCCAAGGCGTCAGTGACTCAGAGAGTACAAGGGGGTTGACGATTCCAGACTCACTTTTCGCAGTTTTTCAGATGATGTTTTCTATCATTACTGTTGGGATTTTAACAGGATCCGTAGCGGGACGGATGCGATTTAAACCTCTCTTAATCTTCATAGTTGGTTGGCTTCTTTTAGTTTACTATCCATTTGCCCATATGGTTTGGGATGAAGGGTTACTTGCTCAGTGGGGTACAATTGACTTTGCTGGTGGTGATGTTGTCCATATTACATCAGGGGTAAGTGGCTTGGTTTTGGCTTTGGTAGTTGGCAAGCGCAGGGACTTTAATCGCCTCGAATACCGTCCACATAATGTACCATTTGTCCTATTGGGGGCTGGCTTACTTTGGTTCGGTTGGTTTGGTTTTAATGCAGGTTCTGCCTTAGCAGCCGATGGTTTGGCTGTTCATGCCTTGGTAACGACACATTTGTCAGCTGCAGCGGCCATGTTCTCATGGATTTTGTTAGAATATTTAAAGAATGGAAAACCATCACTTGTCGGTGCTTCAACAGGATTAGTAGCTGGATTGGTTGCTATTACGCCCGGGGCTGGTTTTGTATCAACGTGGAGTGCAGTTATTATCGGATTATTGGTTAGTCCAGTTTGTTTCTATGCAATTGCTATTGTGAAACATAAACTTGGTTACGATGATGCCTTAGATGCTTTTGGCTGTCATGGTGTCGGTGGTATTTTTGGCGGTATCGTAACAGGACTGTTTACTACTCCTGAATTGGCTCTCGACCCTGACAATATTGGCTTGATTTATGGTAATCCACGCCTGTTCTTGGTAACCATCGCAGCGATTGTCTTTACAATTGTTTGGTCTGCAGGCATGACATTTGTTCTCATAAAGGGAATCTCATTCTTCATGCCACTCCGCGTTTCAGATAGAGAAGAAGTAGTTGGTTTGGATGATACAGAACATGGTGAGACAGCTTATCCAACATTTATGGGCTTAGATTCATAAGAGAGGTGTTTTTGATGAAAAAAATAGAAGCAATTATTCGTACAGAAAAATTAGAAGATCTTAAGGTTGCCATAACTAGTGCAGGAGTTGCTAAGGGAATGACGATTTCACAAGTTCTGGGTTTTGGAAATCAAAAAGGCTTTGCGGAATTTGTTCGTGGTCAAAAGGTGACTCCAACCATGCTTGCTAAGGTAAAAGCAGAGATTGTTGTTGAAGATGCCGCAGTCGAAGAAGTTGTTGATGTCATCACTACTGTAGTCCGAACAGGGGAAGTCGGTGATGGTAAAATATTTATTCAGCCAATCGATGATGTTGTTCGCATCCGGACAGGGGAACGTGGTCGTGATGCAATTTAGAACTTGGATTCACAGCTCAGCACTTTCATTTAAGTAAGCTTTTCAACACTAGTTCTTGTCAAAATACAGTTAGTGTTCTCTCAAAAACCAGTGTAGATCGCTTTCTTATCTAAAAGTTTGTCATTGGTGAATATTGGTTCTTAGAAATAGATATGATGAACTTGGGGCAACCCAAGTTTTTTTTTTTACAGGTTCTAAGATAAGTTGCTACCGCAACTTTCTATCTTCCCCCTTCATTAGTCTCTCAGCTTGTCTTTTCCCACCTTCAACAGTCTCCCAGATTGTTTGGACACAAACTGCGTTTGTTTTATTTCCTACCTTCAACAGTCTCTCCCCAGACTATTGAAGCAATCTATTACTGTGCTGAGATGTTAACGCAAACTTTTAAAAGTGATTTATTTTTGAATATTTTTCACTATATTGCTTTACATACTAGTTATCTTATATTATACTATAGATATAATACTAATAGGTAAAACAAACTAGTGGTAAAAGACAAAGAAAATCACTTTTGTTTTTATCAGACTAGTTGGTATTACAAACTAGATGGGAGGAAGTATGAATCTGGATAAGAAAAGTCGCGAAAATTGGAAACTAGCAGGCATCACGCTTGTGATGGCGATTATAACAGGCTGGGCCATGGATTCTATATTAATCTTAGGCATCATGTTAGCGTCAGGCTTGCTGTTTGGATTTTTTGCAGAGGATGAGGAGGGCTTATGAAAGAAACCCAGATGCTCAAGGGGGTCCTAGATGGCTGTGTATTACAAATTATCAGCCAGAAGGAGATTTATGGTTATGAATTGGTTCAGGAGTTGAGAAATCAGGGCTTTGAAAACATGGTCGGAGGGACGGTTTATCCACTCCTTCAAAAGTTAGAAAAAAATGACCTGATTCTTAGTCAGAATAAGCCCTCGCCAGATGGACCCGACAGGAAGTATTTCTATCTGACAGACCAGGGAAAGGCTTATCTAGAAGATTTTTGGAGCCAGTGGACGGAATTGGTTCAAAAGGTTCAGCGATTGAAAGGAGAATAAGATGAGCAAACAAATGGAATACCGCAAGCAGATTGAAGTGATTGAAAGCCAGTTGATCAAGGAAAACAAGGAATACATGGGTCGGATTAATGGCTACATGATGATTGCTTCTGTCTTTCACAGACAGGAAGAAGCAGTGACTGCCCAACTCTTGTCCATTTACCAAGATGTACTTGAAGCACAAAAAGACGGGCTTTCGGCTGAGGAATTCTTAGGAAAAGACAGCAAGCAGATGGCGGATGATTTGTTGAACTATTTGCCTCCGATTGGAGTCAAGGAAGTTGGTCGCCTGGCAGGGCTTGTCTGGCTGGTCTATGTCGGCAGTGGATTTCTCATGGAATTTGCAGGATCAGGCACAGTCCAATTTAATTGGTTAGCACTGGTGTGTGATAGTTTGCTGGCCTTTCTACTGCCGGCTGGCATCATACTCTTGTTACGGAATTTAATTTACCAAACTTCTAAGCTGAAAATTTGGGCGACCTATATTGGCTTTACACTGGTCTATGTAGCAATTTTGGCCGGTCGTTTCACCCTATTGCCGGATGGTACAGACATCTCTTTGACTGGTTGGACAAGCCTGATTCCAGTCCTCCTCATCGGTCTCGCTCTGCTATTCTTCCAAAAGGAAAAGCTAGTACGCTATGTCTTTCTGCCGACCTATCTTTTGATAGCATTGAGCGGAGTTGTACATATGACTATGACCGTCCCAATTTGGCTCAATCTGGTTTTGCTCATTCTTCCAGCCATGGCCTTTTGGATTGGAACTGCGGTTTTGTTGATGAAAAAGGAGAAGTAAGATGAACAAGTAACAGATAAAATTGAATGCTATTAGCAGCTTACAGGGGAAGTTGACCAAGGAAAACAAGGCATATATGCGCAAGCTCCCTGCTTACTTGATACTGGCGTCAGCCTTTCATGAGCAGGAGGAAAGAACGACCGAACTCTTGCTATCTATCAAGATGTCTTGGAGGCTCAAGCAGATGGTCAGTCAGCAGAGGAATTTTTAGGAAAAGATAGCAAGCAGCTGGCGGATGAACTCTTGTCTGACCTGTCGCCCATTCGTTGGTATTATGTTCTGCGATTGACAGGTTTCTTGGCCTTAATTTAAATTGGTTGGTCTTTCTCGGGAGAATTTGGGGATAAGGGTGACATGATTTTGGAATGGCGGAGCTTGCTGTGTGATTTTCTCCTGGCACTCATTCTACCCAGCTCTGCTTTTTTCATCATAAAGAACCTAGTCTATGAAGGGTCATCAATCAAGTACTATTTTCTGATGGGGCTTGGGGGCTTAGTTTTGTGGGGGCTAGTTGGACTACGTTTTTGGATTAGTCGTCAGTTTTATGAGGGCATTCCCCTGCCCTTGTGGGCTTCAATACTAATACTGTTAGGGCTTGCAGTTGGAATCTGGTACTACCGAAAGAGATCGCCGATTGTTTCTGTTTTTGTACCTGCCTATCTTCTAACTGTTCTGAGTGGTTTTAGTCAGATGACTGCGAGTCAGTTTGGCTATGGACCGCGGGATTGGACAGGTTGGTTGCCTCTTATCTTTATGGTTCTTGCTCTATTCTCAACGCTTGCAGGCACATTTTTCCTATTGAAAAAGGAGAATATGGGGTAGAAATACAATCAGGCAACTCTTTAGAGTAGTCTGATTTTTTGGTATAATGGTTGAAAGATAGAAGAACAAGGAGTTTCAAATGACATTCGAAGAGATTTTACCAGGCTTGAAGGCCAAGAAAAAGTACGTTCGTACAGGCTGGGGTGGAGCGGAGAACTACGTCCAGCTCTTTGACACCATTGAGGTCCACGGGCAAAAGCTGGAGGTGACGCCCTATTTCCTCATCAACGTAACGGGCGAGGGCGAAGGCTTCTCCATGTGGAGCCCGACTCCCTGCGATGTCCTTGCGACCGACTGGGTAGAAGTCCATGACTAAGACAGCCCTCATCACAGGAGTTTCCAGCGGTATTGGACTAGCTCAGGCAGGGATTTTCTTGGAAAATGGCTGGCGTGTGTACGGGATTGATCAGGCCAGCAAGCCTGATTTGGCAGGAGATTTCCACTTTCTACAGTTGGACCTGACAGGCGATTTAAGCCCAGTCTTTTCATGGTGCCAGACAGTCGACGTCCTCTGTAACACCGCAGGCATTCTAGATGAATACCGTCCCCATCTGGATATCGAGGAGGATGAATTAGCTCGCATCTTCGCGGTTAATTTTTTTGCGGTGACTAGACTGACTCGCCCCTATCTGCAGCAAATGGTGGACAGACAGTCTGGCATCATTATCAATATGTGCTCCATTGCCTCCAGTCTAGCAGGAGGAGGGGGCTCAGCCTATACTGCTTCCAAGCACGCTTTAGCAGGCTTTACCAAGCAGTTGGCTTTGGACTATGCCAAGGACAAGGTCCAGGTCTTTGGTATCGCTCCAGGTGCCGTCCAAACAGGCATGACCCAGAAGGACTTTGAGCCGGGTGGTCTGGCGGATTGGGTGGCAGATCAGACACCTATCGGACGCTGGTCCCAGCCCAGCGAAATCGCAGAGCTGACCTTTATGCTCGCCAGTGGCAAACTGTTTTCCATGCAAGGCCAAATTATCACCATTGACGGTGGCTGGAGTTTGAAGTAGGGAGGAAATTCGATGATTCTTGAAACCAATAGATTGATGCTCCGACCTTGGAGTGAAACAGATGCAACTGATTTATTTGTTCAAGCCAGTCATTCGGAAGTTGGTCCTGCAGCGGGTTGGCCTGTTCATCAGAGCGTGGAAGAAAGTCGAGAAATTATCAAGACAGTCCTTAGCCAACCCGAAACCTATGCCCTTGTTCACAAAGAAAAAGGACTGGTGATTGGCAGTATTGGACTGATGATTGGCAAGAAAGGTGGTCTTGAATTGGCTGATTCAGAGGCCGAGATTGGTTATTGGATTGGTCATTCATTTTGGGGAAAGGGATTGGTGCCAGAGGCTAGTCAAGTTTTACTGGATTACGGCTTTTCCCAATTGAATCTAGAGAAAATCTGGTGTCGTGCTTTTGTAGAAAATTGCAAATCATTACGTGTCCAAGAAAAACTGGGTTTTGTTTACCAATACCTCTTGGAAGATGTGCATTTCCCACTCATCGATGAAGTTCGTACCGAACGAGTGAGTTTATTGACGAGAGAGGAATGGTATTCTAGAAAGGAAAACCCATGACACCAACACAACTCTGGCAAGAATTTCTTGCAATCAATCCCCAAGCTGGTTCTGAGCCGGAGCCCTGGGCCTTTGGGGCGGAAGCTGATCGACTGGCCGATTTGGTGGCCAGGGGCATAAAAACTTCGACCAGCTCTGCCCATGCCCTCTATGGAGTAGAGGGAGAAGATGTCCCAACAGCTGGTGGCTATGACATCATTCTGGACGGACAAGGTAAGGCTGTGTGCATTATCCAGACCACCAAGGTCTATGTGACGCCCTTTTCCCAAGTGACGAAAGAACATGCCTATAAGGAGGGCGAGTTCCGTCAGGGAGGTGACTTGTCTGACATAAAAGCGAAAAGTCTGATCCACTGGCGACAGGTTCATGAAGACCTTTTTACTATCTGGCTGGCAGAAGCAGACCTGTCCTTCTCAGAAGATATGCTAGTCGTCTGTGAAGAATTTGAATTGGCTTACCCTAAATAGACAATTCTATTGGAAGCAATCAACCTGTAGTTTGTTTTCTAATACTAGAAATTGTTGAGAAACTGGCTTCATTCCAGTTTCTTTTTTTATTTACGAAAAATCCTTATAAAACTGCCATTTTCCAAAAAAATCAAAATTTGCTATAATAGTGTTATTACGAAGAAAAGAGAATTATTTATGAGCAATAACTATGCAATTATTCTAGCGGCAGGTAAGGGTACTCGCATGAAGTCTGATTTGCCAAAGGTCCTACATAAAGTGGCAGGAATTACCATGTTGGAGCATGTCAAACGTGCAGTTGATGCTATGGAACCTGTTAAAACAGTAACCATTGTCGGCCACAAAGCAGAATTGGTTCAAGCTGTTTTAGAAGGTCAATCAGAGTTTGCTCTTCAATCAGAACAGTTGGGAACAGGCCACGCCGTTATGATGGCTGAGCCAGCTCTTGCAGGTTTGGAAGGTCAGACCCTAGTTATTGCAGGCGATACACCGCTGATAACAGGAGAAAGCTTGAAGAGCCTCATTAATTTCCATGTTAGCCACAAAAATGTTGCAACCATATTGACAGCTCAGGCTGATAACCCATTCGGATATGGTCGGATTATTCGCAATGCTGATGGGGAAGTGCAAAAAATTGTTGAGCAAAAAGATGCCAATGATGTTGAAAAAAAAGTGAAAGAAATCAATACAGGGACCTACTTGTTTGATAATAAACGTCTTTTTGAAGCGCTTAAAGATATTAATACGGACAATGCCCAAGGTGAGTACTATCTGACAGATGTTATTTCGATTTTCCGTCAGGCAGGCGAGAAGGTTGGTGCTTATGTCTTGCGTGATTTTGACGAAAGTTTGGGTGTCAATGATCGCGTCGCTCTTGCTACAGCTGAGTCTGTTATGCGCAAACGAATCAATGAAAAACACATGGTCAATGGTGTGACCTTTATCAACCCAGATGCTACATATATTGATATTGATGTTGAGATTGGTGCAGAAGCTGTTATCGAAGCTAATGTTGTCTTGAAAGGTCAAACGGTGATTGGTGAACGTACTGTTTTAACCAATGGTACTCGTGTACGTGATGCGAAAATTGCAGCAGATGTCGTCATCAGCAACTCAGATATTGAAGAATCAGTTATTGAAGAAGGCGTAACGGTCGGACCATATGCCCATATTCGTCCTCAATCAATTCTATGTAAAGATGCACATGTAGGTAATTTTGTTGAAGTTAAGGCAACGACACTTGGCGAACATTCTAAGGTGGGTCATCTAACTTATCTTGGTAATGCAACGATTGGAAAAGGTGTCAATATTGGAGCAGGGACAATTACAGCAAATTATGACGGGCAACATAAATACCAGACAATAATCGGAGATGGTGTATTTGTAGGGTCAAACTCGACAATTGTGGCTCCAATTTCTGTAGGTGACCATGCTCTTTTAGCAGCTGGTTCAACCATTACAAAAAATATTCCCAAAGATGCAATTGGTATTGGTCGTGGTCGCCAAGAAAATAAAGAAGGTTATGCGACACGTTTCCCCTTCCATCCAAGTCAAAAATAGGTATATATATGAATTTTGAAGAAAAAACAGTTCAGCGGACAGAGATTTTTAAGGGACACATTTTTGATGTAGTAGTGGATGATGTCCAACTCCCAGATGGTACGATGAGCAAGCGTGAATTAATATTTCATAGGGGAGCAGTTTGTATTTTAGCTGTTACGCCAGAGGGAAAAATGATTTTGGTCAAACAGTATCGGAAAGCGATTGAACGTGCCATTTATGAGATTCCTGCAGGTAAGTTGGAATTAGGTGAAGAAGATACGCTGGAAGATGCTGCCTTGCGGGAATTAGAAGAAGAGACAGGTTATACCAGTGACAAACTGACATTGTTAGCAGATTTTTACTCAGCTATCGGTTTTTGCAATGAGCGAATTCGCTTGTATTTAGCTGACCATCTGGTCAAAGTTGAAAATCCACGTCCAATGGATGAAGATGAGGTCATCGAATTACATGAGGTAACCTTGGAAGAGGCTTTGAACTTGGTGGCTACTGGCGAGATTTGTGATGCAAAGACCATCATGGCTGTGCAATATTTACAACTCATGAGAAAGTAGGTTAAGGCATGAGGAAGCCCTTGTTAACGGATGATATTTTAGAGAAAGTGAAAAAGAATCAGTATTCAGGTCAATCGAATCAATTTGGACATTATCGTCCAAATCAAGATGTATCAATGGAAGACAATGTATTTGAGCCTTATCTAGACGAAGAGTATCAAGGGTATGAGGAAGGGCAAACAATCCGAATTCCAGTCAAACCTAGTGTGGTAAAAAGTCGTCGCATTGAAACCATCAAAAGAGAAGAATTCCGTAGTAAAGTGAATAAAATCCTCTTGTGGGTCATCATCTTGCTGATTATCTTTATCATTGCAGTATTATTTATTTAGGAGAAGAGATGAAATTTGGAATTATCGCAGCCATGCCACAAGAATTAAAGATTCTTGTAGAGCATCTACAAGATGGAACAGAAACCATCGTTTTGGGTCGAACCTACTATCAGGGACAAATCGGTCAACATGATGTAGTTCTCGTCCAATCAGGTATTGGAAAGGTAATGTCAGCCATGGCTGTTGCTATTTTGGCAGACCATTTTGCAGTTGATGTCATTGTTAATACAGGCTCAGCCGGTGCTGTTGCTGACGGTATAGCTATTGGTGATGTGGTTGTAGCAAATCAATTGGCATACCACGATGTCGATGTGACAGCTTTTGGCTATGCTTACGGACAAATGGCAGGGCAGGAATTGTATTATCCAGCAGATCAAGCCTTGTTAGAACAGCTCAGAACCGTTTTAGCAGAGCAGGAAATCATTAACCATGTGGGTCTGATTGTGACGGGCGATAGTTTTATCGCAGGTCAGGATAGAATTACTACGATCAAAACTCATTTCCCAGAAGTCCTTGCTGTAGAGATGGAAGGAGCAGCTATCGCACAAGCAGCTGTCAATACAGGTAAGCCATTCTTGGTTATCCGTGCCATGAGTGATACAGCTCAGGGAGATGCCAATATCACCTTTGATGAATTTATCATTCAAGCAGGAGAACGTTCTGCCCAGATTCTGATTGCCTTTCTGGAGAAATATTAAGCAGAATTTGACAACAATACATTGAAGAGGATGACAGTAGCAAAGAGTTGTTACTGTTTTTCTTATGTAATAATTTGAGCCTAGTGTTGTAAGGTTTCAGCTGTCTGTCCCCATACAGTTGTGGATATGTAAGATTGAAAAATGTATGATAATCCTTTACAATTTTGTTTAAGAAAAATAATTTAGGAGGTTGTTATGGTTCAGCGATTATTGCTTGCAAATGATTTGCCTGGTGTTGGCAAGGTTGCCCTAGCCACTAGCATCCCAATTGCAGCAGTTTGTCAGGTAGAAACAATGCTTTTACCTACAGTTCTTTTATCCTCACACACAGGCGGTTTCCCAGATGTTGTCATTGAAGATATGACTGACTTGAATCGTGCCTATTTTAGACAGTGGAAGAACTTGAATTTGGAGTTGGCAGGCATCTTGTCTGGCTACTGTAGAAATCCTCAGCAACTAAGTCAATTGGCAATGTACGCCAAGCAAACAGAGACACCATTGATTGTAGATCCGATTATGGGTGACAGTGGAAGACTGTATACAGGTTTTACGTCATCCTATGTAGAGGCCATGAAAGAATTAACTCAGTCGGCCAAGCTCATTCTTCCGAATTTGACAGAGGCTGCCTTGTTAACTGGTCGGGAATATGTTGGAGAACACTATGATTTTTCGGTGATTGAAGACTTATTGGAGGCCTTGGCAAAGCAGGTGTCTGCAGATATTGTACTGACAGGAATTTCCTTTGATGATAGCCAAATAGGTGTAGCCTATTATCAGCAGGAAACAGGGAAAATTACTACCTATTTGTCTAAAAAATATCCAGCAAATTTCTTTGGAACAGGTGATATTCTATCTACCTTGTTAGCAGTAGCAACCATTGAACAAATCAATCTTCATCAAGCTATCCCTCTTGCTTTAGAATTTATTGACAAAAGCTTAAGACAAACCCTCTCATTGAATCGAGACCTAAAGTTAGGGATTTATTTTGAGCCATTTTTAGCAGAGTTACAAGAAACATTTCAAACATTAAAGGAGAAATTATGAAACAGAATCAATTACGTCAATTAACCGAAGTTAGTTTATATGCAGCCCTTATTTGTGTGGTTGTCTTCTTTATTCGCATTCCATTTGGGAGTCAATTTGTTCACTTAGGCAATGCTTTAGTAGTGGTAGGAGTTTTACTATTTGGAGCTAAAAAAGGAGCTGTGGCAGCGTCACTTGGTCTAGGCATCTTTGATTTACTATCTGGTTATGCTTCAGTCGCTTGGATTACCATTTTAGAATCGCTTATCGTCTGCTTTATTTTGCATTTATTTTATGAGAAATTCCTCAAGAAAAATGACCGCTTAACCAATATTATTTTAGTTGGAATTGTTGCGGCAATTACAAAAATTATCTTGAACCTATTGAAGTATACATTAACGGGAAGTTTTGTCGGAGGGTTAACCTTCTCAGCTTCCTTCCTCGCAGCTTTGGGTAGAATCTTAGGAACCTATGGCACTGCAATTACAACCATCATTGCTGTACCAATCCTCTATCAAGTATTCAAAGGTTTATATAATGGAAAACAAGGAAAGCAATCGTAATAAAAAAAGAAAACTTGAGGAAATTCTCAAGTTTTCTTTTTTTATTAGTCTGACTAGTTAGTGTAGTCTTTAATGATCTCAATTGACTCAATCTTAACATCTGTTTTTGGTTTATCATTGTCATCCGTCTCAACAGAAGCAATCTTGTCGACGACATCCATTCCATCAATCACTTGACCAAATACAGTATGTTTGCCATCTAAGTTTGGATTTCCGCCGTTTTTATAGGCGTCAACAATCTTACCAGGATAGCTGGAACTAGAAAGTTGGCTTGACATGTCTGTGGTATTTTGGTTGATAAAGAATTGGCTACCATTTGTACCGGTACCAGCATTGGCCATCGAAAGCGAGCCACGAATATTGTAAAGGAAGGCTGAAAACTCATCTTTGAAACCATTTCCAGCATCGATGGTCGTATCTTTTCCTGCCCAGATAGATTCACCACCAGTACCATTTCCAAGTGGATCTCCGCCTTGAATCATAAAGTCTTTAATGACGCGATGGAAGATGGTGCCATTGTAGTATCCTTCCTTTGCATGGGTTAAGAAATTTTCAACGGTCAAAGGTGCCTGCTCAGGGAAGAGTTTGATAGTAATATCCCCTTCAGTTGTCTTGATTTTAACGGCAGCCTCATTTTCAGCTATATCAGTTGACAGTTGTGGAAAGGAAGCAGATGGATTGTTGATCGCATAAGCCAAATCCTTTGCATATTGACTTGATGCTGTCGTATCCGTAGTTGTAGATGCTACAGATGTTGAACTTGTGGAGCTGGAGGAATCTGAAGTTGATGAGCTATTTCCGCAGGCAGTTAGAAATAAACTGGATGCAAGTAAAAACAGTATTGCTTTCTTCATAGAAAATACCTTTCTGGTTCTTATAAATTATGCACATTCTACCATGTTTTCCCATTTTTTTCAATTTTTCTCCTAGATGAGATCAATCATTTCTAACTGAACTAAATATGATATACTATTGTTATAAATGCAACAGGAGGTTACCATATGTTTGGAAATTTATTTGGTCCACAGGGAGAGATTATGTGGGAAATGGCTTTTTTTTTATGTCGTTTTTATTTTCATAATTGGGCTAATTTTTTTTCAAATCCTTCGAAATTTTTTGGAGTGGCATCGTAATAACTAATCACCGATTGAGACCTGTCAAGCCTTACTGGTCATAAAGCGAACGGATGTCTTTGGAAATGAAACAGCCCGGACCAATTATTATCTGACATTTGAATGGAATGGTCAAAGAAGGGAGTTTCATGTCAAGGATCATGAATACGGATTGTTAACGGAAGGTGATAAAGGAACATTGATCTTTCAAGGAACTCGCATGCTTTCTTTTGAAAGCAAAACCTAGTCACTAATCTAGGTTTTTCCTGTGGTATAGTGTATAATGATGTTACTATTTAGAGATAATAATGTGAGGTAATTATGTCTGTTGAACAACGTATCGCAGAAATGTATAATGACTATGAGGTCAAACCCTATATTTCCCCAGAACGTGATCTTGCGACCTGGCTATTAGAAGCTAAACCGGTGCCAAAGCGTAATATGGTTCGTCTAGAAGAAGGTCTGTTACCAGGGGATATCATTTTATTATGGCGCATTAACTTTGGAACGTTTGAAACAACCACCCCCTATCCAAAGTATTTTGAGTATATCTATGGTATCAATGGTCCAGAACATATGGAACAATTAATCACAGATGGATATGCTTATGTTGAGTCTGCCTTTGATTCATTGGATCACATCACTTCAACTGCTAAGAAAAATATACTCAAAGCAGAAGGATTTAGTGGTTTATCCAAGTTAAAAGTTGCTGACCTTGATGCAGCACTTAAGGAGTATTTGACTGAAGAAAAACTGGCACCATATTTTTCAGTTCGCGGCTACGCCTTGACGGAAAAGGGAAAAGCAGCACTAGACAATCACCCCGAAGTAATCGACAAACATCCGAAGAAAAAAATGTGATCAGCAAGGCTGGCCCTTTTTTCTTCTTGACAGAAAACGCTATCAGTGGTATTCTGTTATATACTATTGAAACGTTTCATTTTTTTGTAACTAGGAAGGATGAGTCATGAAGCCAACTAAATCAATTACTATGAAAGATGTCGCCAAATTAGCAGGAGTCAGTGTTGGAACAGTGTCTCGAGTCATCAATCAAGAGCAAGGAATAAAAGAGATAACGTTGAAGAAAGTTCAACAAGCGATAGATGAATTAGGCTACATACCAGATGTTTATGCTCGAGGGATGAAAAAAAATAAGACAGAAACGATTGCCTTAATTGTTCCCAGTGTTTGGCATCCATTTTTTGGAGAATTTGCTTTTCATGTTGAAGTTGAATTGAGTAAGAAAGGCTATAAGCTATTGTTGTGCAATATTTCTGGTCCAAAAAGAGAGTTAGATTATATTACGATGCTTCAGCAAAACAAAGTAGACGGTATTATCGCCATCACCTATAGTCCGATTGAAGATTATTTATCATCAAATATTCCCTTTGTTAGTATTGACCGTACGTATGAAGATAAGGCAATTGCATGTGTAAGTTCCGATAATCAAAAGGGAGCTGAACTTGCTGCTCAAGTACTCATTTCAAAAGGAGGGACACATTTTGGTTTCATTGGTGGTCATAATAAAACAATCAATGAAACCAAGAAACGGCGATTATTTTTTGAGAAAACAATTTTAGAGGCTGGTTTTCCCTGTGAGGTTTTAGATTTAGAGGAACCCTATGATAATTTTTTAGAGGAAGTTGAGGTTTTTTTACGCCAACACCCTGAAATAGATGCTTTATTCACGATAAATGACTTCACAGCGATTGACGCTATCTCAATATTAGAAAAACTTGGGAAAAAGGTTCCTGAAGATGTACAGGTCGTAGGATATGATGGTATTCGTCAAGCCGAAGAGCGTACGCAGTATCTATCGACGATTCGTCAACCTATTGAAGAAATGGCAACAGAAGCTGTTCAATGTCTGTTAGATATTTTAGATAAAAAAGATCGTCCACTCCAAATAACCTTACCAATTTCGTACCTGGAAGGAAAAACGACAAAAAATTAAAAATAGGGGTTGACAGAAAACGGTTACAATGATAACATAAAATCATCAAGTTAGTTGATTTTATGTTATCAAAAAATGAAACGTTTCAAAACAATTGTAATAGAGAGGAGATGGACATCCTCTTTATAAAATCATAATTTTTTGAAACGTTTCAAAAGGAGTTTATATGAAAACATCGAAACTTCAGCAAACGTCAGTTTGGGAAAGAATAAAGCAACAAAAAATTCTCTTACTCATGTTGCTACCAGGTTTGGCCTTGACCTTCATTTTTCGATACATTCCCATGTATGGAGTTCTGATTGCTTTTAAAGATTACAACCCTCTAAGAGGTCTGCTAGGCAGTGAGTGGATTGGTTTTACTGAATTCACAAAATTCCTCTCTTCACCAAATTTCGGTACTTTGCTGGCCAACACCTTGAAGTTGAGTATCTATGGTTTACTTTTAGGATTTTTGCCACCGATTATTTTGGCTATCATGCTGAATCAACTATTGAGTGACAAGGCTAAAAAACGGATTCAGTTGGTGCTTTACGCTCCAAACTTTATCTCAGTCGTGGTTATCGTCGGTATGATTTTCCTATTCTTCTCAGTTGGTGGCCCTGTTAACTCAATCCTCGGTAAGTTCGGCCTTGAAACAAATTTCCTGACCGATCCTGATTTCTTCAGACCACTCTATATCTTAAGTGGTATTTGGCAAGGTATGGGTTGGGCATCTACTCTTTATACGGCAACTCTTGTAAATGTGGATCCGGCCTTGATAGAAGCAGCAAAATTAGATGGAGCAAATATCCTCCAACGTATCTGGCACATAGATTTGCCAGCTCTTAAACCGATGATGGTTATCCAGTTTATACTTGCTGCCGGTGGGATTATGAATGTTGGGTATGAAAAAGCGTTCTTGATGCAAACCTCATTGAACTTGACAAGTTCAGAAATCATTTCAACTTATGTATATAAGATAGGTTTGATTTCAGGCGATTACTCTTATTCAACAGCTGTAGGTTTGTTTAATGCATTGATTAATATCATCTTGCTCATAGCTGTGAATAAATTTGTCCAACGAATTAATGATGGACAAGGGTTATAGGAGGTTTGTATGAATACACAATTGTATACAGAATTTGATAAGTGGATGCTTGTCGTAAATAAAATAATCATTGCCTTCCTAGTATTGATAACTGTTGTTCCTATGGTCTACATTTTAGTTGCATCATTTATGGATCCTCAGGCTTTAATCAGTAAGGGTATTAGTTTTGATCCAAAGGATTGGACAATTGAAGGTTATCAGAGAGTTTTTTCAGATAAATCAATTATTCGTGGTTTTTTGAATTCCCTCTTCTACTCATTTTCATTTGCCTTCATTACTGTGGCAATATCCGTATTGACTGCCTATCCATTATCTAAGAAAGATTTAGTTGGTAAAAAATGGATTAATGCCTTTCTAGTCTTTACCATGTTTTTCGGTGGTGGTTTGGTACCGACATATCTCTTGGTAAAAGATTTGGGAATGTTGAACACAGTCTGGGCGATTATTATCCCTAATGCAGTCAATGTTTGGAATATCATCTTGGCACGGACCTATTTCCAAACCTTACTAGACGAATTAGTTGAAGCAGCAGTCATGGACGGTGCTAATGAATTTCAAATTTTCTTAAAAATAATGTTGCCGTTGGCTAAGCCTATCATGTTTGTACTTTTCCTCTATGCCTTTGTTGGTCAGTGGAATTCATACTTTGATGCTATGATCTACATAAAAGATCCGAACTTGGAACCACTCCAATTAGTTCTACGTAAAATCCTCATTCAAAGTGAGCCTGCTAAGGACATGATTGGAGCGCAAGCGGCCATGAATGAAATGAAGCGTATTGCTGAAATGATCAAGTATGCAACAATTATTATTTCAAGTTTACCATTGATTGTTATGTATCCATTCTTCCAGAAATACTTTGATAAAGGTATTATGGCAGGTTCATTAAAAGGTTAACAAATCATCTTTCAGCTTCACTTTTCTAAAACCGAATGGGGAGCTTAAAAGACCATCTATACTATCTAAACACAAATAGGAGGTTGTTTCAGATGAAACACAAAATTGGAAAAACGGTTGTCACTCTTCTAGCAAGTACAGTTCTTTTAGCTGCATGTGGTTCAAAAAATGTTGCTTCAAGCCCGGATTATGAATTGAAAGATGTTCAATTCCCGCTTGAAAAATCAGTTACGCTTAAGTTCATGACAGCTAGTTCACCTCTAGCTCCAGCTGATCCTAATGATAAGTTGATTTTCCAACGTCTTGAGAAAGAAACGGGCGTTCATATTGACTGGACAAACTATCAATCAGACTTTGCTGAAAAACGGAATCTTGACATTGCATCAGGAGCCCTACCAGATGCTATTCATAATGACGGTGCATCTGATGTCGAATTGATGAACTGGGCTAAACAAGGGGTTATCGTACCAGTTGAAGATTTGATTGATGAGTACATGCCAAACCTCAAGAAAATTTTGGATGAAAATCCAGAGTACCGTTCCATGATTACAGCACCAGACGGTCATATCTACTCATTCCCATGGATTGAAGAATTGGGCGAAGGTAAGGAATCAATCCACACTGTTAGCGATATTGCTTGGATTAACAAGGAATGGTTGGACAAGCTTGGTCTTGACATGCCAGAAACAACAGATGACTTGATCAAGGTCTTGGAAGCCTTCAAGACAAAAGATCCAAACGGCAACGGTAAGGCAGATGAAATCCCAATGTCCTTTGTCAACGGTAACGGCGGCGAAGACTTCAAGATTCTCTTTGGTGCCTTCGGTGTCGGTGACAACGATGACCATATCGTCGTAAACAATGACGGTACGGTTGACTTTACAGCGGACAATGAGGATTACAAAGAAGGTGTTGAGTTCATGCGTACCCTTCAGGAAAAAGGTCTTATTGACCCAGAAGCCTTTGAGCAAGACTGGAATACCTACTTGTCAAAAGGAAGTGAAAACCTCTATGGTGTGTACTTCACATGGGACAAGGCCAACATCACTGGTATGAATGAGACCTATGACATCTTGCCAGTATTGGCAGGACCAGATGGCACCAAGCACATTACACGTACCAACGGTATAGGCTTCCAGCGTGACCGCATGGTCATCACATCTGCCAACAAAAACTTGGAATTGACCGCTAAATGGATCGATGCCCAGTATACACCACTTCAGTCTGTCCAAAACAACTGGGGAACTTACGGTGATGAGAAACAGCAAAACATCTTTGAGTTTGACAAGGCCAGCAATATGCTCAAACACTTGCCGCTCAACGGTACTGCACCAGCCGAACTCCGTGAGAAGACAGCGGTTGGTGGACCATTGGCCATCCTTGATGAGTACTACGGTACAGTCACTACCATGCCAGACGATGCGAAATGGCGTTTGGACTTGATGCACGCAACCTATCTTGACTATGTGACCAACGACAATATCTACCCTCGTGTCTTCATGGAGGAAGAAGATTTGGATAAGATTGCACAAGTGGAGGCAGATATGAATGATTTCATCTACCGCAAACGTGCAGAATGGATTGTAAATGGTGGTATTGAAGAAGAATGGGATAGCTACTTGGCCGAACTTAACAATTATGGATTAGAAGAATTGTTAGAAATTAAACAAAAATACTATGACCAATATAAAGCAAATCAGTAATTAAAAAGGGGGCTACCTGTGAAAACAGTTGAAAAAGCCAATCAATTTATTTTAGAAGAAAAAGAAACGATTAATCCATTATTCAAACCTAAAGCTCACTTCACACCAGAAATAGGATGGATTAACGACCCAAATGGATTTGTCTTCTTCCGTGGAGAGTACCATTTGTTCTACCAATTCAACCCTTACGAGAGTGTTTGGGGGCCAATGCACTGGGGTCATGCTAAAAGTGATGACTTGGTCAACTGGGAACAACTTCCTGTTGCCCTTGCTCCTGACAAGGACTACGATAAGGATGGCTGTTTCTCTGGTTCAGCCATTGTCAAAGACGATGTTCTCTGGCTCATGTACACAGGTCACATTGTCAATGAAGATGGTACAGTTAGCCAAGTCCAGAACATGGCATTCTCGACAGATGGTATTCACTTTGAAAAAATTGAGAAAAATCCAGTCGCAACTGCAGATGGACTGCCAGAAGAAGTGATCGCAAATGATTTCCGAGATCCGAAGATTTTTGAGAAAGATGGTCATTACTACTCAGTTGTTGCAACTAAGCACCAGGACAATGTTGGCTGTATTGTCTTACTCAGCTCTCCAAACCTGACAGAATGGAAATTTGAGTCTATCTTCTTGAAAGGTGAAGCCAACCAAGGCTTTGTTTGGGAATGTCCCGACTACTTTGAAGTGGATGGTCAAGAGTACCTAATTATCTCCCCAATGCGTTACCAAAAAGATGGAAATGACTTTATCAATATCAATTCCAATATCTTTGTGACAGGGCATGTTGATTGGGATAGGAAAGTCTTTGTGGCAGATTCCTTTAAGGAAATTGACCATGGGCATGATTTCTATGCAGCTCAAACAACAGAAAGCCCTGAAGGTGAGCGCGTGATGGTGGCATGGATGCACACTTGGGGACGTAAGTTGGTCACCAATGATTTTGGACATAAGTGGTACGGGCAGATGACTCTTCCACGCATTCTCAAAAAGAACGAAAATGGATTGCATCAAGTTCTGCCAACAAGTGTTTTGGAAGCTTTCAAAGATATTGAAATCGGACAAAGTATCAAAGGTCCTAGCAAGTTCTTTCTTAAACTGGAAGATAGTTTGGAGTTAAGGCTTGGCTCTGACCAAGATTATCTTCAATTTGGTTATGATAAGGAAAGCCAAGAAGTCTACATCGATCGTGGTCACCTTGATATCCAGCAAACTGGAGAAGAAGAATGGTCAACCATTCGCCGATCAGTTACGGTTGAAGCTGAAGAGTTATTGATTATGATAGATACCAACTGTGTAGAAATTTTTGTCAATAATGGCCAAGAAGTTTTGACCTCAACTTACTATGTTGAAGGTCAGAGAACTTTAAATACTCTATAAATTTGTTTCCCCTAAATTTTTTCACTCCAAGAAAGGTCCTGCTTGCAGGGCCTTTTCTGATGTGAAAAATCTCCTTAATTATGATAAAATAAGGAGATTGAGAAAGTTGAGGTATCTATGCGAAAGACGGGTAAAAAAGGTAAGACAACGAGACGTCCGACAAAGGCGGAGTTGGCTCAACAAGAGCGTGTTAAAAAGATGGTTTTACGTATCATCGGTCTCCTTTTTTTAGCATTTACAGCAAGTCGATTGGGAGTGTTTGGGTTGACCAGTTACAACATTTTTCGCCTACTGTTTGGAAGTTTGGCCTATCTATTGATAGCAGGTGCATTCTTCTACTTCTTGTTTCCAAATAAGATTCGGAATCGTGAAGGAACAATTTCAGGTTTTTGGCTAATCGTTGCAGGACTCTTACTTGAATTTCATGCCTATTTTGACTGGAATTTTAAGGGAAATGATTTATTTAATCAGACACTCAAGTTGGCTCTTCGAGATTTGTCCTCATTCAAAGTGTCAGAGTTCTTTGGAGGAGGTTTAGTTGGAAATCTACTCTATTTGCCAGTGTCATTCCTATTTTCAAATGTAGGCACCTTTTTCATCGGCTTCTTATTGATTGCCTTTGGAATTTTCTTTATGAGTCCATGGTCTGTTTATGATGTAGCGGATGGATTGGTGGTTTTCAAAGATAAATTTTCAGAAAGACAGGAAAAAAGAGCAGAGCTTCGCGCTCAGAAGCGGGTTGAACGAGAAGAAAAACGCCAGCAAGAATTAGCTCGTCTTGAGGAGGAGCGCCTCCGGATTGAACATGAAACAGAAACAAACATCGTAGACACTGTATTTGAAAGGACAGTTGATCTTGAAACAGGAGAGATTCTGGAGGAAGCAGTGGAGGAAACCCCTTTTCAGGTACCGATTATTTCAGAATTTGATCATTTGGAACCAGAGGATGATTTTCCGATCATGCTCGCGGAGGACGACGTTTTAGCTACGCTTGAGAACCAAGAAAGTAAGGTTGAAGAAGTTGAAGATACTGACATTCAAATAGATTTTAAACCCAAGCAACGATTGGCTTACAAATTGCCAACCATTGATTTATTTGCACCTATTAAAGTCAAGGGACAAAGCAATGAAAAGCGAATCGTACGTCAGAATATAAAAGTTTTAGAAGAAACCTTCGCAAGTTTTGGGATCAAAGTAGTTGTTGAACGGGCAGAAATTGGACCTTCTGTAACTCGATATGAGTTGAAACCAGCAGTTGGGGTTCGCGTCAATCGCATTTCTAATTTGGCAGATGATCTGGCTCTTGCCTTAGCAGCTAAAGATGTTCGGATTGAAGCCCCTATTCCCGGGAAGTCTTTAGTCGGTATCGAAGTTCCTAATACAGAAGTGGCAATGGTGCCTTTCCGAGAATTATGGGAACAATCCATGACAGACCCAGCTAAATTGTTAGAAATTCCGCTTGGTAAAGCCGTCAATGGGACGGTGCGTTCGTTTGATTTGACACGGATGCCCCACTTGTTAGTTGCTGGCTCGACAGGATCGGGGAAATCAGTGGCAGTCAATGGAATCATTTCATCTATTTTGATGAAAGCAAGCCCAGACCAAGTGAAGTTCATGATGATTGACCCTAAAATGGTAGAGTTATCGGTTTACAATGATATTCCTCATTTATTAATTCCTGTTGTAACCAATCCACGGAAAGCCGCACGGGCTCTTCAAAAAGTCGTTGACGAAATGGAAAAACGGTACGAACTTTTCAGTCAAGTAGGGGTTAGAAATTTGGAAGGCTACAATGCCAAAGTGGAAGAATTTAACAGCCGTTCTGACGAAAAACAAATTCCATTACCACTTATCGTCGTTATCGTAGATGAATTGGCAGATTTGATGATGGTAGCTAGCAAGGAAGTTGAAGACGCAATTATACGTCTTGGTCAAAAAGCCCGTGCCGCGGGTATTCATATGATTTTAGCAACACAACGTCCTTCAGTAGACGTTATCTCTGGTCTAATTAAGGCAAATGTTCCATCTCGTGTTGCTTTTGCTGTGGCATCAGGTACGGATTCACGGACTATTTTAGGAGAAAATGGAGCAGAAAAATTGCTTGGACGGGGGGACATGCTATTTCACCCGATTGGAGAATCTGCTCCAATGCGTTTACAAGGTTCCTTTATTTCAGACGATGATGTAGAACGTATCGTTCAATTTGTAAAAGAGCAGGCTGACGCAGAATATGATGACACCTTTGATCCTGGGGAAGTCTCTGATGGTGATTCTGATTTCGGAGGAAATGGAGGAACAAACGAAGGGGATCCTCTCTTTAATGAGGCACGGGCTTTAGTGATTGAGACACAAAAAGCCAGTGCATCGATGATTCAACGTCGCCTATCTGTCGGATTTAACCGAGCAACACGACTAATGGAAGAATTAGAGGCTGCTGGTGTCATCGGCCCTGCAGAAGGAACAAAACCAAGAAAGGTATTAGAAACGCAATAATGAAACTTGATACTGTACACCATATTGCTATCATTGGTAGCAATTATGAAAATACAAGGGAATTTTATGTTGAAAAGTTAGGGTTCGAACAACTTGATGAGCACATCCGTCCAGAAAAAAAGGATATTCTTTTTAATGTAAGAAAAGGTAATCTGGTTTTGGAAATTTTCATTAAACCAGATGCCCCAAAGCGACCAGCTATGCCAAATCCAGAGCATACTGGACTCCGTCATCTAGCATTTAAGGTTGAGAATGTAGAAGAGTGTTTAAGCAAGTTTGATATGCTTGGGATTCCGCATGAAAGCGTACGATGGGATGATTTTGACGGAAAAAAGATGGCATTTTTCTTTGATCCAGATGGCCTCCCACTGGAAATCCATGAATAATTTAGTCATTACTTGAAGGAATTTGAGCAAGTTCTAATAAAATTTGAACCATTGATTGGAATAAAAGTAGTTAGTAAACAGCTAATTACTTTTTTTGTCAAATAATTTTATGTTTCAACGTAACAAAAACTAACATAATATGTAAAAGATTTGAAGTATGTTATTTACTGTATAATTTCACAGAATAGATTTTTGAGAAACAGGGGTAAAAGCGAATGTTGTCAAGTGTTAACGAAAACATAATTCGCGATTAGTATAAAAAATAAGTATGTTACAACAGGTGCTAATATATATTACGTATATTAAAAACTGAAAGAAAAGTCAGAAAATTTTATCAAACACTTGCTAGTGAATAAAGATTAGTATATAATCTTAAGCATAACTTAAAAAGTTGTTAAAAAGTTCGTAATCAGGGAGATTATCTTATGAATAAATGGAAAAAACTTGCTACAGCTGGTTTGGCTGTTGCTACGCTTTCTGTATTAGCTGCCTGTGGTAATGGAGGTTCAAAATCTTCATCATCAGACACTTCTACAATCAATTGGTATACACCTACTGAAATTCTTACTTTAGATATTTCAAAAAACACAGATCGCTATTCAGCAATGGCAATCGGTAATGCTGGAAGTAACTTGCTTCGTGTAGATGAAAATGGTAAAAACCAACCTGACTTAGCTGAAAAAGTTGAAGTTTCTGAAGATGGTAAAACATTTACAGCTACTCTTCGTGATGGTATTAAATGGTCTGATGGTAGCGACATCACTGCTGAAGATTTTGTTTATACATGGCGTCGTATGGTAGATCCAGCAACTGCGTCTGAGTATGCATATCTTGTATCGGATGCCCATGTATTAAATGCTGATGAAGTTATTTCTGGTGAAAAACCAGTTGAGGAATTGGGTGTAAAAGCGGATGGAAACAAAGTTATCTTTACCTTGTCTACTCCAGCTCCTCAATTCGAAAGCTTGTTAACTTTCTCTAACTTTGTTCCACAAAAAGAATCATTTGTTAAGGAAGCTGGCGAAGATTACGGTACATCTTCAGATAAGATGTTGTACTCTGGTCCATTCGTTGTAGAAGATTGGAATGGTACAAGCGGTAGCTTTAAACTTGTGAAAAACGAAAATTACTGGGATGCGGAAAATGTAAAAACAGAGACCGTAAACGTTCAAACTGTTAAAAAGCCTGATACTGCGGTTCAGATGTATAAACAAGGTGAGCTTGACTTTGCAAACATTTCTCAAACATCTGCAATCTACAATGCTAATAAAAACAATGAAGATGTCATCGAGATTGCTGAAGCTCGTGCAGACTACTTGGTATACAACGAAACTGGTAGTGTAGAAGCTTTGACAAACGAAAAAATCCGTGAAGCTTTGAACCTTGCAACTGACCGTGAAGGACTTGTAAAAGCCGCAGCTGATACTGGTACAAACCCAGCAACTGCATTTGTACCAAAAGGTTTGGCAACATTGACTGATGGTACAGACTTAAATGAGTTTGTGTCACAACCGTATACATTTGACAAGAAGAAAGCTGCGCAATTGTTCAAAGAAGGTTTGGCTGAGTTAGGTGTTGATAGCTTAACATTGACAATTACAGCAGATTCAGATAACCCAATCAAGAAAGCAGCAACTGACTACATCAAAGAACTTTGGGAAACAACTCTTCCAGGCTTAACTGTTGAAGAAAAATTTGTAACCTTTAAACAACGTTTGGAAGATACAAAAAATCAAAACTTTGAAGTTGCATTCGTAAGCTGGGGCGGTGACTATCCAGAAGGTTCAACATTCTACGGTTTGTTCCAATCTGGTTCAGCTTATAACTACGGTAAAGTAAATAGCCCTGAGTTTGACGCTGCTTATGAAAAAGCTTTGACAACTGATGCTTTGGACAAAGATGCAGGGGCAGCAGACTACAAAGCAGCAGAACAAGTTCTTTACGAGGGTTCACACTACAACCCACTTTACAACTTGTCTAACAAAGGATTGCAAAACCCTAACATCAAAGGTCTAGTTCGTAATTCAACAGGTCTTGATGTGGACTTCACACATGCTTACAAAACTAAATAAGTTGTACGAATGATGAACAAATTTGCAAGGATTGGATCTGCCAATTCTTGCTTTTGCTTTGAGGAATAATATGACTAAATATCTATTGAAAAGGATCGCCATTCTGTTGGTGACACTATGGGTTGTTATTACCCTTTCCTTCTTTCTGATGCAAATTATGCCTGGGACTCCTTACAATAGTCCGAGACTTACTGATGAAATGATTGAAATAATGAATAAACAGTATGGTTTGGACAAGCCACTGTGGCAACAATACCTAAAATATCTGAATGATATTTTACATGGAGATCTTGGTACAAGTTACCAATCTGCTAACCAGTCTGTTTCAAAATTGATTACACAACGCCTAGGAGTATCTGTACATCTTGGTTTTCAAGCTCTTGTTGTTGGTATAAGTGGTGGTTTGTTAATCGGGGCTGTTTCCGCTCGTAACAAAAACAATAAAATTGATGGCTTTTTAAGTGTGGTTTCAACTCTGGGAATTTCAGTACCAGCCTTCATCATTGGTTTGCTTTTGTTGGACTATCTTGGTTTTAAATGGGCACTGTTGCCTCTTTCAGGGTGGGGAACATTTGGACAAACAATCTTGCCAACTTTCGCCCTTGCAATCCCAGTTTTTGCACAGGTTACACGTTTCTTCAGAAGTGAAATGATTGAAACCTTGAACACCGACTATATTCAGTTGGCGCGTGCAAAGGGTATGACAAATCGTCAAGTAACCAAACATCATGCTTACCGTAATTCAATGATTCCTGTTCTGACCTTGGTTGGACCAATGGCAGCTAATATTTTGACGGGTTCAGCTTTGATTGAACAGATTTTTTCTATTCCAGGGATAGGTCAACAGTTTGTAACGTCAATTCCTACAAAAGACTATCCAGTGATTATGGGGACTACAATTGTCTATGCAATGATGCTCATGATTGCTATTTTGATTACGGACATTATCATTAGCATTGTGGATCCACGTGTCAGACTGGGATAAGGAGTGAATAATGACAGAACAAAGAAAAACATTTACTTTGGTTGGTGCTGGTAGCTCAGACTCCCAGGAAAAAATTGAAAAACCAGCCTTGTCTTTTATGCAAGATGCATGGAGACGATTAAAGAAAAATAAACTGGCAGTTGTTTCGTTGTGGTTTATTGGATTCTTACTTGTATTTGCAATTGGTTCCACATTTGTAGTTTCAACAAAATCGGCTAATAAGTTTAATAGTGAGCAAGTAGAAATTTACCGTAACCTGCCACCAAAAATTAGTGATAACTTACCATTCTGGAATGGCTCAATTGTTTATTCAGGAAATACTGAAGCAAATGATGCCTATGCAGATCAGAGTGTGCCTGAGGGTGTTAAGTTTATTTTAGGTACGGACAACCTAGGACGAAGCATTGCCAAACGGGTGACTGTTGGTATTCGTATTTCCCTCTTAATTGCAGTGATTGCTACCTTGATTGACTTGATTATTGGTGTGACGTATGGTTTGATATCCGGATTTTTAGGGGGTAAAGTAGATACCATCATGCAACGTATTATTGAGGTCATTTCTTCTATTCCAAACTTAGTTATCGTTACGATGCTTGGTTTGTTATTGGGAAACGGTGTAACATCCATTATTATTTCAATTGCTATCGTTGGTTGGACATCAATGGCTCGTCAGGTGCGAAACCTAACCCTATCCTACAAGGAGCGTGACTTTGTACTTGCCTCTCGTGCGTTAGGTGAGAGCAACCTGAAAATTGCTTTTAAACATGTTTTACCAAATATTTCAGGTATTATTATTGTCCAAATTATGATGACTGTACCTAGTGCAATCATGTATGAATCTGTATTGTCAGCCATCAACTTAGGTGTTAAACCACCAACTGCATCACTTGGCTCATTAATTACAGACGCTCAAGAAAACTTACAATATTATCCTTATCAAGTAATGATTCCTGCGGCTGCTTTAGTACTGATTTCGCTTGCGTTTATCTTATTGGGTGATGGCTTACGCGATGCATTTGATCCGAAATCAAGCGCTGATTAGGAATGGAGGATGTGATGAATAAAGAAACGATTTTACAAGTTGAAAATTTAAATGTTACCTTTCATACCTATGCAGGTGAAGTCAAGGCGATTCGTGATGTCAGTTTTACTTTAAATAAAGGAGAGACTCTGGCTATTGTTGGAGAGTCAGGTTCAGGGAAATCAGTAACAACACGTACGCTAATGGGCTTAAATGCAAAAAATGCACATTTGTCAGGTAAGATTCATTTTAAAGATAAAGACTTGAGTGAGTTGTCAGAGAGTGAGTGGGTAAAAGTTCGTGGAAATGAAATTGCCATGATTTTCCAAGATCCAATGACAAGTTTGGATCCAACAATGACCATTGGAATGCAAATTGCTGAGCCAATTATGTTGCACGAAAAAGTATCGAAATCTGAGGCTTTGAAACGTGCTTTGGAGCTCATGAAGAAGGTTGGTATTCCAAATGCTGAAGAGCACATTAAAGACTATCCACATCAGTGGTCAGGTGGGATGCGTCAACGTGCAGTCATTGCGATTGCACTTGCAGCGAATCCAGAAATTCTAATTGCGGATGAACCAACAACTGCCTTAGACGTGACGATTCAAGCGCAAATTTTAAATTTGATGAAAGAAATACAGTCTCAAACACAGTCTTCTATTATCTTTATTACCCATGATTTGGGTGTGGTAGCTGGTATGGCAGACCGTGTAGCAGTTATGTATGCAGGGAAGATAGTGGAAGTTGGAACGGTTGAGGAAGTATTTTATAATCCGCAACATCCTTACACATGGGGATTATTAAACTCTATGCCGACAACAGAGACTGCTTCTGGAAGTTTGGAATCCATTCCTGGAACTCCCCCAGATTTGTTGAATCCTCCTGTTGGAGATGCTTTTGCAGCCAGAAATGCATATGCTCTCGATATTGATTTTGAAGAGCAACCGCCAATGTTCCAAATTTCAGATAGCCATTATGCAGCAACATGGTTGTTAGATGAGCGAGCTCCTGAAATTACACCACCGTTAGCAATCTTGAAACGTTGGGAAAAATGGAATAGTAAGAAGGAGAAACAATGAGCGAAAGTAGAAAAAAACTCGTTGAACTAAAAAATGTTTCATTGACTTTTAATGCAGGTAAGAAAAACGAAGTTAAAGCCATTGACAATGTTTCCTTTGACATTTATGAAGGAGAGGTCTTTGGTCTCGTTGGTGAATCTGGGTCAGGAAAGACAACAGTTGGCCGTACCATTCTAAAGTTGTATGACTATAATGCTGGCGATATTCTCTTTGATGGCCAGTCTATTTCAAAGCTTTCTGGAAAAGATTTGAAAGAATTTCGAAAAGATGCACAAATGATTTTCCAAGATCCTCAAGCTAGTTTGAATGGTCGTATGAAAATCAGAGATATTGTTGCAGAAGGTTTGGACATTCACGGCTTGACTCCTTCAAAAGAAGAACGGGATGAGCGTGTTCAACATTTATTGGATTTAGTCGGTTTAAATAAGGATCATTTAACACGTTATCCGCATGAGTTTTCAGGTGGACAACGACAACGGATTGGTATTGCACGTGCCTTAGCAGTTCGTCCAAAATTCATTATCGCTGACGAACCAATCTCAGCTTTAGATGTTTCCATTCAAGCACAAGTTGTTAATTTGATGCAAAAATTGCAGAGAGAACAAGGTCTAACCTACCTCTTTGTTGCACACGATTTGTCAATGGTTAAGTACATCTCTGACCGTATTGGTGTTATGCACTGGGGTAAAATGTTGGAAATTGGAACGTCGGATGCTGTTTACAATGATCCAATTCATCCGTACACGAAGAGTTTGCTTTCTGCTATCCCTGAACCGGATCCAGAATTTGAAAAAGGTCGTGTCCATATGGAATACGATCCAAGTGCTGAATTAGATGGTCAAGAACGTCAGATGCATGAGATTACGCCTGGTCACTTTGTATTGGCTACAGAAGAAGAGGCTGCGGCATACCGCGCTGAACGAAACAAATAAGAAATAAAAAAACCTGAAAATTTCAGGTTTTTTTGTATGTGATAAGTTTCGAACTTAGTTTTTTAAAGTTAGGACAGCAATCACCAAGGCCAAATACATCAGGAATGTCAAGATAAAGCCAGCTCTCCAAAATACTTTGAAAAATCGTTTGTAGTTAAACTGTCTTTTTTGAAGCAAGAAGAAGAGACAAAGACCGATGGCAAGTACTGACAGTGAGAAGGTCAGATGAGGTATTAAGCTACTATAGTAAGCCTTGTCAGAAATAAGATAAAACTCAAAGGCAAATAATGGAAAAGCAATATCCGCAAAATTCCATCCTCTTTTTTGCAATTTAAAAAAATTGACAACAATAATGGAAAGTGCCAAAGTCAGAAAAAGAAATAATATTGCCGCAATCTTTAAAAAAATCATTGATTCAAACATAAGTCTATTCTATAAAAAATGTGAACAAAAGTAAACCTAAAGCTTGCATTTCTTTGAAAATCGTGTATAATGAAAAGGTATGTGTAAAACACATATTTGTGGGAGGTAAAAATCTGTAATTACCGCCAAAACCACAATAGGAGGATTTTATATCATGGCTAAAAAAGTCGAAAAACTTGTAAAACTTCAAATTCCTGCAGGTAAAGCTACTCCAGCTCCACCAGTCGGACCAGCACTTGGTCAAGCAGGTATCAATATCATGGGATTCACTAAAGAGTTCAACGCTCGTACAGCTGACCAAGCTGGTATGATCATCCCAGTCGTTATCTCTGTGTATGAAGATAAATCATTCACTTTCATCACTAAAACACCACCAGCTGCTGTTCTGTTGAAAAAAGCTGCAGGTGTTGAAAAAGGTTCAGGTACACCAAACAAAACTAAAGTTGCAACAGTTACTCGTGCACAAGTACAAGAAATTGCTGAAACTAAAATGCCTGACTTGAACGCTGCATCTGTAGAAGCTGCAATGCGTATGATCGAAGGTACTGCTCGTTCTATGGGATTCACTGTTACTGACTAAGTAGCACCCAAGTTTATCTGATTACAAGGAGACATATAATATGGCTAAAAAAAGCAAAAACTTGCGTGCTGCTCTTGAGAAAATCGACAGCACAAAACTGTACAGCGTAGAAGAAGCTGTTGCTCTTGCAAAAGAAACTAACTTCGCTAAATTTGATGCGTCTGTTGAAGTTGCTTACAACTTGAACATCGACGTTCGTAAAGCTGATCAACAAATCCGTGGTGCAATGGTATTGCCAAATGGTACTGGTAAAACTTCACGTGTTCTTGTTTTCGCACGTGGTGCAAAAGCAGAAGAAGCAAAAGCTGCTGGTGCAGACTTTGTTGGTGAAGATGACCTTGTTGCTAAAATCAACGGTGGTTGGTTGGACTTCGACGTCGTTATCGCAACTCCAGATATGATGGCTGTTGTTGGACGTCTTGGTCGCGTACTTGGTCCACGTAACTTGATGCCAAACCCTAAAACTGGTACAGTAACAATGGATGTTGCTAAAGCAGTTGAAGAGTCTAAAGGTGGTAAAATCACTTACCGTGCTGACAAAGCAGGTATCGTACATGCTCTTATCGGTAAAGTATCATTTGACGCTGACAAACTCGTTGAAAACTTCAAAGCATTCCACGATGTAATGGCTAAAGCTAAACCAGCTACAGCTAAAGGTACTTACATGACTTCAGTAACAATCACAACAACACAAGGTGTTGGTATCAAAGTTGATCCTAACTCACTTTAATCAATAAGAAGATTGTCTTAGGGCAATCTTTTTTTCTTGAGATTTTCTTGACAAGCAATTGATTTCGATTTATACTATATTCAATTTACATAAAGGAGTCATCCAATGAAAATAGCGGAAAAAAGATGAGTTTTATAACTACCTTTCTGCGGCCTACAATCTTTCACAAGGGGTATTTTCGAAAGACTTGCGTGAAAAAATGTTGGAGGTTGTAGGTCAGTTGGATAAGGAGGTGAACCTCTATATCCTTGCTGGGTATCTCAGTCGTTTTGTTAACGCAGAGATAACTGCTCTGACTTGTCGAGCACCTAAGGAATTGGTTCAGTTAGCTCGCTATCTTCAAGAACTTCAAAATCACTATCGTTATGCAAGCATCATTCCAGGTAAGATAGAATAGGGGAAAACATGACAGAATATATAAAACCACTCGTATGGAAGTGGGAAGATGAAAATGACAACCGTTCCGGCAATCGCCCCACAGCAGGTAGTCGCTTTGAACAAAAACTACCAAAAGGAGAAAAACCTTTCCAAGTTTATTCACTGGGAACGCCAAATGGTATTAAAGTAGCTATCATGTTGGAAGAACTGAGGGAATTTGGTGTTTCGGATGCAGATTATGACCTGTTTCTCATTAATATCGGTCAAGGAGACCAATTTGGCTCCGATTTTGTTGCTATCAACCCCAATTCCAAAATTCCAGCCATGGTAGATTATTCTGAAAAAGAACCCGTTCGCGTCTTTGAATCAGCAAATATTCTTCTCTATTTAGCAGAAAAATTTGATGTTCTCTTACCGAAAGAATGGGCTGAACGGACTGAAGTCCTTAACTGGCTCTTCTGGCAAACTGGCGCAGCTCCATTTGTTGGTGGAGGGTTTGGACATTTCTTCCATTATGCTCCGACCGCGCAAGAATATCCGATTAATCGCTATACAATGGAGACCAAGCGTCAGCTGGATTTGTTAGATCAGTTATTAGCGACTAGAGAATATGTGGCAGGTAACACTTATACTATTGCTGATATCGCTATTTGGTCTTGGTATGGTCGCTTGGTGCAAGGAGAACTATATCCAGGTTCAGCAGAATTTTTAGATGTTGCTTCTTATACGCATCTAAAAGCCTGGGTAGAGAAGATTGCTCAGCGTCCTGCTGTACAACGAGGGTTGACAGTGAAGTATCAGTCCATTGATCATTAAACCACTCACCCCACCCATTGGGTGGGTTTTTCTTTTACTTTGGTATCATAAAAGTTTATAATGAAAGGGTTAGACTCTCTTGAATTTTAAAGAAAAGCAGTGGTTAATGTGGATTTTTGAGAGAATTAAATTGATACTCATATGGAAAGATTAGTGAATATGTCTGAAAAAGTTGAAATACAGCAGTCAAAAGAACAGGCTACAATGGCTAAAGGGTTAGCTTGGTTGACTGCAGGTAATATTCTAAGTCGCTTACTGGGGGTAGCTTATGTAATTCCTTGGTATATTTGGCTAGGAGAATACCGAGCAGAAGCAAATGCTCTTTTTAGTATGGGTTATCAAATTTATGCAAATTTTTTATTGATTTCAACAGTAGGTTTACCTGTAGCGATTGCTAAGCAAGTTGCAAAATACAATGTTCTTGGTAAGGAAGATGTTTCTCTCTATCTGGTAAGAGAGTTCTTCAAAATTATGCTGATCTTTGGGGCGGTATTTGCTGGGATCATGTATATCAGTTCACCGTGGTTAGCAGAAGCATCTGGCTCAAGGGAAAAATTGATTCCGGTCATGTATAGTCTCGTACCGCCCTTATTTATTTTCCCGGCTATGAGCATTCTTCGTGGTTTTTTCCAAGGTCGTCATGATATGAAGCCCTATGCGATTAGTCAGCTCGCAGAACAGTTGGTCCGTGTTATTTGGATTTTAGCAGCGACCTTTATTATCATGAAATTAGGCAATGGGAATTACCTTGATGCGGTTGTCCAATCTACTTTTGCTGCCTTCGTTGGTATGATTGCCAGTGTTGCAGTATTAGTCTATGCTTTATGGAAACAAGGTTACTTGGGAAGATTGATTCATGCGAAAAAGCAGAAAATCTCTATCCATACTGGTCAGTTAATCAGAGAAACTGTAAAGGATGCTATTCCGATTATTATTTTAGGTTTAACCATTCAATTGTTGCAATTTATTGATCAGGTTACCTTTATTAATGTGATGGAGCGGATTACAACCTATTCGAATTCAGAATTATTGGAACTGTATTCTTATTTGGCCGCAAATCCGAACAAAATTACTATGATGATTATTGGTATTTCCCAGAGTTTAGGAAGCGTGGCAATTCCATTGATAACAGAAAAATTTGTTCAAAAGAATTTGAAAGCCGCTTCGCATTTAGTTGCTGATAACTTACAACTTCTTTTCATTTTTACAATCCCAGCTATTGTTGGTACTGTTCTATTAGCTCGTCCTTTGTATACGGTATTCTATGGTCCATCAGAAGAAATTGCTATTACCTTGTTTATTTGGAATCTTTTTATGATTCTTCCTTTGGGCTTGTATTCAGTCATTAGCGTTGTTATTCAATCAATCTTTGAAAACAGACATGGAATTTATTATTTCTTGATTGGTATGCTAGTGAAAATTGTTTTACAAGTACCAATGATGTATCTTTTCAAAGTTTATGGTAGCTTTATTTCAACAATTTTTGGTTTAGGTATTATGCTGTATCTCTTTTATAAACGAATTGATAAGATACTAGATATTGATGAACAATTAGTAGTGAAGGATATTGTGACAATTAGTTGGATTTCCGCGGTGATGGGCTTGATTGTCTGGGCTATCGAGTTCCTTCTAGATATCGTTCTTCCAGCAAATGGATATGTTTCTAGCTTTATCCATTTAGTGATTGCTGGTGGTGCTGGTATTATTATTTTCGGTCTACTGACATTAAAGACGCGTCAGTTAGACCGCCTAATCGGTGGTAGAGCACAACCTTTACGTAGAAAGTTACGGCTGGGATAGGGTCTTCGAGAGGGTTAATCTGGCTAGTATTGCGGGATCATTGTACAGTAAAGATAGGCTAGTACGTAATAAAAGGAAAGAAAATTCATGATGGATTTTCTTTTTTCTTGGAGATTTCAGTATAAAAAAAATTGAATTTATGGTAGAATAGTAGGGATAAAAAAGAGGAGTAAGTGAATGAAACCTAAATACGAACGCATTCTAATAAAACTGTCTGGAGAGGCTTTGGCCGGTGAACGTGGTATCGGCATTGACTTGAAAACCGTTCAAGAAATGGCAAAGGAAATCCAGGAAGTTGCAGAATCAGGTATTCAAATTGCCCTTGTAATTGGTGGCGGTAACTTATGGCGTGGAGAACCTGCTGCTGAGGCGGGCATGGATCGAGTTCAGGCTGACTATACTGGTATGCTTGGAACTGTTATGAACGCCCTTGTAATGGCGGATTCCCTTAAACAACTTGGTGTAGATACACGTGTACAAACCGCCATTGCCATGCAGTCGGTTGCTGAGCCTTATATTCGTGGTCGTGCGCTCCGTCATCTGGAAAAAGGTCGTATAGTTATCTTTGGTGCAGGTATTGGTTCTCCATACTTCTCAACCGATACAACAGCTGCCCTTCGATCTGCTGAAATTGAGGCAGATGCAATTTTGATGGCAAAAAATGGTGTGGATGGTGTGTATAACGCTGATCCGAAGAAAGATGCCAATGCTGTTAAATTTAATGAATTAACCCACCGTGAAGTGATTAGTCGTGGTCTTAAAATTATGGATGCGACTGCTTCAACACTTTCAATGGACAATGACATTGATTTGGTTGTCTTTAATATGAATGAACCAGGGAACATCAAGCGCGTTGTCTTTGGTGAACCGATTGGGACAACTGTTTCAAATTATACTGCAGAAAAATAATAGATTGAAATTGAGTTCAGTTTTCATCTATTCAATAGAAAAATAAAAAAAGTAGGAAGTTTTATGTCTAAAGAAATTATTGCTAAAACGCAAGAGCGCATGAACCAATCTCATCAGAGTTTGGCGCGTGAATTTAGCCACATTCGTGCTGGTCGTGCAAATGCTAGCTTGTTGGACCGTATTTCAGTTGAATACTACGGTTCTCCAACACCTTTGAACCAGTTGGCTGGTATTACAGTGCCAGAAGCGCGTGTTCTATTGATTACACCATTCGACAAGTCAATATTAAAAGATATTGAGCGTGCTTTGAACGCATCTGACCTTGGTTTGACACCACAATCTGACGGTACTGTTATTCGTTTGGTCATTCCTGCTCTTACTGAGGAAACTCGTAAGAATTTAGCGAAGGATGTGAAAAAAGTGGGTGAGAACTCTAAAGTTGCTATCCGCAATATCCGTCGTGATGCTATGGATGAAGCAAAAAAAGCTGAAAAAGCAAAAGAAATCACGGAAGACGAATTGAAGTCGCTTGAAAAAGATATTCAAAAAGTAACAGATGATGCTATCAAGACAATTGATAAAATGACTGCCGACAAAGAAAAAGAATTGTTGGAAGTTTAATCAACACGTTTTTAGGCTAAAAAATAGATCATCACTGGGCTGTCTAACTTCCAGTGGTGTATCAATAAGAAATCTAATGGAGGGGGGGGTTAGACAGACTCCCCCTTTTTTAATCAGAAGGAAGAAAATCATGAATGATTTATTAGCACAGTATATCGTTGGTTTAGTGACTGACGAAAATGATCAGTTTTATTTTGTCCAAAAAGGAGGAGTTACCTTTGCGCTCTCCAAGGAAGAAGGAGAACATAGTCTAGGTCAATCTGTTAAGGGATTTGCCTATACCGATATGAAACAAAAACTCCGTTTGACAACTAAGGAAGTTGGAGCGAGTCGTACCAGCTTTGGTTGGGGAACTGTCTCAGAGGTACGTAAGGATTTGGGTGTCTTTGTGGATACTGGTCTGCCAGACAAGCAAGTGGTTGTTTCCTTAGACATTTTGCCAGAAATCAAGGAACTCTGGCCGAAGAAAGGTGATCAGTTGTACGTCAAATTAGACGTCGATAAGAAGGACCGCATTTGGGCTCTACCAGCTTTTCAGGAAGATTTTCAGAAAATGGCTGGACCTGCTTATGACAATATGCAAAACCAAACTCTGCGAGCGATTGTCTACCGTTTGAAAATGAATGGTACTTTTGTTTATTTGCCAGACAACAACATGCTTGGTTTTATCCATCCGAGCGAACGCTTTGCGGAACCACGTCTGGGTCAGGTCTTGGAGGCGCGTGTCATCGGCTACCGTGCAGTTGATCGGACCTTGAACTTGTCTCTCAAGCCACGTTCATTTGAGATGCTGGAAAATGATGCTCAGATGATATTGACTTATCTGGAAAGCAATGGAGGTTTCATGACCTTGAACGATAAGTCTGATCCGGAAGACATCAAGGCTACCTTTGGTATTTCCAAAGGGCAATTCAAAAAAGCTCTTGGTGGTTTGATGAAGGCTGGGAAAATAAAGAAGGACTCAGTGGGAACAGAATTGGTATAGGAGGCGTCTATGCTCGTATATATTGCTGGTAGTGGAGCGATGGGGTGTCGGTTTGGTTATCAATTGTCTAAGACAAATCATGAAGTGATTTTGCTGGATAATTGGGAAGAACATATCGAAGCAATTCGAGAAAACGGCTTGAAAGTGACTGGAGATGTAGAGGAAACTGTACACTTACCCATCATGAAACCGACCGAAGCAACGAGAGAAGCAGATTTTATCATTCTTTTGACTAAGGCTGATCAGTTGCCAAAGATGTTGCGGGATATTAAGCCGATTATCGGTCCAACTACCATGGTTTTGAGTCTCCTGAATGGTTTGGGGCATGCGACGACCATGCGTCGGTATGTACCAGATGAAAGTATCATGGTTGGGGTGACTATGTGGTTGGCGGGACTAAAGGGTCCTGGACATGCTCACTTAGAAGGTCCGGGTTCTATCTCCGTTAAGCATATTCTTGGCGATGAGCAATCAGTTGCGGATATTATTGAAATGCTGAATGAAGCTGGACTAAATGTGACCTATGACAATCATGTTGTCAGTGCTATTTGGCAGAAAGCCTGTGTCAATGGTGTGATGAATCCAACTTGTACCATTTTAGACTGTACAATTGGTGAATTATTCGGTACGGAGGCTGGACTGAATCTAGTACAGGGGATTTTCAAAGAATTTATTGCTGTTGCTAAGTCTGAGGCAGATGGAATTGACGAAGAAGCTATTTGGAAATATGTTATTGATGCTTCGAAGAAGGCTTCTAATCACTATCCATCTATGCACCAGGATTTGGTCCAATATGGTCGAAAGACAGAAATTGATTATCTGAATGGAGCGGTTGTTTTTAAGGGCAAACGTACAGGTATTCCAACACCCTATTGCCAAATGATAACGGATATGATTCATGCCAAAGAGAGTATGCTGGGGTTGAGATAGGAGAAAGTCATGCCGATTGAAGCGGAAACGATTGAAGAATAGATGGCTGCCTTGCCTGAAAATCGGAAGGAAGCAGTTGAACGACTCCATCAAGTGATTGTGGAACAGTTACCAGCTGGTTTTGAAGTAGGAATCTTGGGAGCTATGATTAACTATTATGTGCCGCTTGCTGCCTACCCTGATGGTTATCACTGCACACCGGGAGAGCCCTTGCCATTCCTTGCCTTGGCATCACAAAAGGCACACATCGCCCTCTACCACATGGGAATCTATATGGACCAAGAATTGAATGATTGGTTCGTTGCTGCTTATCAAGCACAGGTGCCTACCAAACTGGATATAGGCAAGTCCTGTGTTCGTATGAAAAATCCCAAGAATATTCCTTATGAATTGATTGGGGATTTGGTTAGTAAAATGTCTATGGAGCGCTATATAGAGCTCTACGAAAAAAATCATAGAAAGTAAATGTAGTGAGAAGAAGTTTTTATTCTTGGTTGATGACCCAGCGCAACCCGAAAAGTAATGAACCAGTAGCTATCTTGGCAGATTATGCCTTTGATGAATCTGATTTTCCTAAGCAATCAGATAATTTCGATGAAGTCAGTCGTTTTTTAGAGGAATCGGCCAGCTTTGCCTTTTCCATGGCTGATTTTGATGCGATTTGGGAAGATTATTTGACACATTGATGGATAAAATAGTACAAAATAGCCTTGTTTGGGCTATTTTTGCTATAATAGAGAAAAGCACAGGAAAAGGAGTAACTCTTGCTAGAACATTCAATTGATATTCAACTCAAGCATCCAGATGATTCATTTAGCCTATTTGGTTCGAATGAACGCCATCTGAGATTGATGGAACAGGAACTAGGTGTGGTTATTCATGCCCGTACGGAAAAAGTGCAGGTGATTGGTCTGGAAGAACATGTAGAACAGGCGCGTATTGTTATCCAGTCTCTCCTTGTCTTGGTGAGTCGTGGTTTGGTTATCAATACGCCAGATGTGGTCACAGCTATTTCCATGGCAAAAAATGATGAGATTGAGAAATTCGTTGCCCTCTATGAAGAAGAGATTATCAAGGACAACTATGGCAAACCCATTCGCGTAAAGACCCTTGGACAGAAACTCTATGTGGACAGCGTAAAGCGTCATGACATCGTGTTTGGAATTGGACCTGCTGGTACAGGTAAGACCTTCTTGGCGGTTACTCTAGCTGTAACAGCCCTCAAGCGGGGACAGGTCAAGCGGATTGTCCTGACCCGTCCTGCGGTAGAAGCAGGCGAAAGTTTAGGCTTTTTGCCAGGGGACTTAAAAGAAAAAGTAGACCCCTATTTGCGTCCTGTCTATGATGCCCTCTACCAGATTTTGGGTAAGGAGCAGACCACGCGCCTAATGGAGCGCGAGATTATCGAGATTGCACCGCTGGCCTATATGCGGGGGCGGACCTTGGAAGATGCCTTTGTCATCTTGGATGAGGCGCAAAATACTACCATTATGCAGATGAAGATGTTCCTGACCCGTCTGGGCTTTAATTCCAAGATGATTGTCAATGGGGATATTAGTCAGATTGACCTGCCACGTAAGGTTAAGTCAGGTTTAATTGATGCGACAGAGAAACTGAGCAAAATTCCGCAGATTGATTTCGTACATTTTTCAGCCAAGGATGTGGTTCGCCATCCAGTTGTTGCCCAGATTATCAATGCCTATGAAGAGGAGGCTCGGGCGGCAGATAGTCGAGCAAGTTTTGATACGATTGGACAGTCTGGTCGGAGCGAAGAGGATGAAGATTAGTCAATATTCAAATCATTATAAACCATTATCAAGAACGAGAGTTAGTAGACGCCGACTTAAATCAGGTCTTGGCATTCTACCAGACCAATCCTCTCTATTTTTAACATTTTCCACCCTTGCCTAGTCTGGAAAGTTTAGCAAATGACCTTGTCGAGTGTCCACCAGGTAAGGAGTTATCAGATAAATATTTTTTAGGATTCTGGGACAAAGAGCGAATAGTTGCCATTCTAGACCTAATTGACGGCCATCCGACTGCAGAGATTGCCTACATCGGACTTTTTATGGTGGATTCAAGATTGGCTGGTCAGGGTCTTGGCTCAAAGATCATAGCAGAGCTCCTGTCTCAGTTAGCAACTCACTTCAAAAAGATGCGTCTAGGTTATGTAGAAAGCAAACCTCAGTCCAGTCATTTTTGGTCCAAAGTTGGATTTTGTGCAACTGGCGAGGTCAAAGAGTTGGCTGGAAAAACAATCGTTATAGCAGAATGTGATTTTGGAGGTTGGAAATAGGCGAACCTAGTTCGTTTCGCTCTGATGCAGATAGAACTCTGTCCCTTTTCTATTTCAAGGGAACAGGCTGTCAAGCTCAACTGGAGCTCGACAGTCATCAAATCAAGTCAACAATATCTGATTTTGATTGTCGAAGAGGCTGGGCAGAAAGTCCAGCCTCGCTTCTCAGAGTTCGTGTCAACATCTCAGCGCAGTGGTTGATTGGCTTTAACAGTCTGGCAGACTGTTAAAGGTAGGAGATAAGATTTGCACAGCAAATCTCAGCAGTTCGTGTTTCACACTCCTAATCTGACCATTACGACTGTTGCGAACAAAGTTCTTCGCTTTATCTCCAACCTCAAACTGTCTCCCAGACAGTTTGAGCTGTG
Organism: Streptococcus sp. VTCC 12905; assembly: GCF_049893385.1. NCBI lineage: Bacteria > Bacillati > Bacillota > Bacilli > Lactobacillales > Streptococcaceae > Streptococcus > Streptococcus sp. VTCC 12905. Next base: position 41,032 of record NZ_JBMVJC010000012.1, read on the forward strand.
CGGGGGTGGGAGTTTAAAAGGTCTGGGAGACATTTTAAAGTGGGAGATAAAAGCAGATGGCAGTCAGCTCACATAAATTGATCTCTGAGAATAGACTGTTTCAGATCAACAACTAGAAATAAAGTCTTGTTGACGAACTCTTTTTAGACTGGTCGAGTTCTTTCCCACTCCCATTGCTAGTTTTATAAAAATACTGCCAGTATGCCTTCAAAAACGGTTGTGATCAGCGAAAATCGATCTCGTGCTGAAAAACAATTCACAATTTTGTATATGCTAAATAAAAAACTGCCTATTTCATAAAGAAAAAAAGGCAGTTTTTTATCTGTCTGACAGTTAAAAAATGGAATTATTTTAAAGGTGAAGTTTATGAGATTTTAGAATGTTTTGGAACATGTTGATGAGAAATTTCTTGTTTGATAGCACAGTCACAAGAACAATCATTGCAGGTACCTTTACTTTTGACCAAGCTACGGATAGCTAGGACGAACAATACAACAATGAGTGATATCAGGATGAAGTTAGCCATTCATTTGCTCCTTTTGAATGTTTTTTAGAGTGACGATAGGTAAGGCGGAAGCAGGTTTCCGAACGACACTATACGCCATTGCAGATAGTAAAATCAGTGCAATACCGGTCCAAATAGTTGGTCGGTGATGGTAGAGAAAAACAGCTCCTAATTGATAAATGATGAGGCTGACAGCATAGGCTAGTCCTGTTTGGAAACCTACAGCAATCCAGGTCCATTTTGCATTTCCCATCTCACGATGTATGGCTCCAATAGCAGCAAAGCATGGTGCACAGAGCAAGTTAAAAATGAGGAATGAGTAGGCGGATAAAGCGGAATAATCTTGCTGGAGCAATGTCCACAATTCACGATTGCTCTCGGAAGTTTCTCCCAGTTTGTAGAGAATACCAAAACTAGCAATGACTGTCTCTTTAGCTAGGAGGCCAGTAATCGCTCCGATTGTAGCTTTCCAGTTCCCAAAACCAAGTGGTTGGAAGAAAAAGGCAAAACCATGGCCTATTGAAGCCAGGATGCTTTGATTTGTCTCGACTGGTGCCAAAGCCCAGCTGTATGAACTAGCAAACCAAATGATGATATTGGTTACGAAGATAATGGTCCCCGCACGTTTGATAAAGCTTATTGCCTTATCGGAAGAATAACGAAGAACAGTTTGAATTTGCGGAAGATGGTAGGAAGGCAATTCCATGATAAATGGACTCACCAAGCCACCGAGTTGCTTTGTTTTTTTCAATGCCAAACCAGAAAGAATAATGGCTCCCATACCAATGAAATATGCGCTGGGTGCAATCCAAGGGTTGCCAGGAAAAAAAGCGCCAGCAACGAGTGAAATAATTGGAAGTTTGGCTGAACAAGGCATAAAAGTAGCTGTCATAATAGTGATTTTTCTATCTTGTTCATTCTCAATTGTTCGACTAGCCATTACTCCAGGAACACCACATCCTGTAGCAATCAGCATCGGGATAAAGGATTTACCTGATAGGCCAAACCGTCTAAAAATTCGGTCCATGACAAAGGCAATTCGACTCATGTATCCAATATCTTCTAAGATTCCTAGACAGAAGAAGAGTACAAAAATCTGTGGCACAAAGCCGAGTATAGCCCCACAACCAGCTACAATTCCATAAAGTACTAATGATTGTAACCAGCCAGCAATTCCAAAGGTATCAAGAAGATTTTGAATAATAACTGGAACAAATTGGCCAAACAATACATCGTTGACCCAGTCAGTCCCAATAGTTCCTACGGTTTGGATAGCAAGAAAGTAGATTAGCCACATAACGAGTGCAAAAATAGGAAGTGCTAGAAAGCGGTTGGTTACAATTTGGTCCACTTTATCAGAAATATTAAAGCCGTTTCCAATTTCTTCTTGGACGGAGCTCGAAATGGTTTCAATTAATTGGTATCGCTGATTGACAATTATGGCTTCGATATCATCCGAATAGATTTTCTCCAAAATCATCATAATTTCAGATAAATCTGCTTTTTCAGTTTCTCCAAAATTGAGTTGATGTAAAATGTCTGGATCTTGTTCTAAAGACTTGATAGCATAAAAGCGTTGTTGTCTTGTAGGGATTGTTTGAGGTAACAATTCAATAACTTGAGCAATAGCTGCTTCAAATTGTTTCTCATATTGCGGAAAATAAGGTGTGTTAGATTGGGTGCTCGTTCTTTCAATTTCGCTGAGCAGTTGAGGGATTCCCATCTTTTTTAATGCACTAATTGATTGAATGGGGCAACCTAGCTGGTGAGATAACTGATCTACTTTAATACTCCGTCCCTGTTGTTTCAAAGTATCGGTCATATTCAGTGCAATAACAATTGGGATACCCATCTCGAGTAATTGGAGAGTTAGATATAGATTGCGTTCCAGATTCGTTGCATCTACAACATTTAAAATGGCTGCTGGTTGAGCAGTTAGGAGGTAGTCTCTAGCAACCATCTCTTCGGAAGTGTAGGGTGAGAGGGAATAGATTCCGGGAAGATCTTGCAGATCCAAGTGTAGTCGTTTTTTTATGTTTCCTGATTTTCTTTCGACCGTTACACCTGGCCAATTTCCAACTCGTTGGTTGGTTCCTGTCAGTAGGTTGAAAAGGGTGGTCTTCCCGCTGTTCGGATTACCCACTAAGGCTATCTGTTTTTTCATTTATTCACCTAGGTTGCAACTTGAACGAGAATCATTTGTGCTTCCGATTTCCGGAGAGTTAAATGGTAGCCACGAAGTGTTATTTCTAATGGATCGCCTAAAGGAGCAACATTTTTTAGAAGAAGTTGTGTATGTTTCGTTATACCCATATCCATGAGACGACGGCGTAGGGCGCCTGTCGCACAGATTTCAATAACTTTAGCGCTGCTACCAATTGGAAGATCTGATAGGGCCAAGGATCGCCCTTGTTCTGATTTTTCTTCTAAAACCAAGCTATTGAGAACAGATTGATCCAAACCTAAACGACTGGCTTTGATCTGGATAATTGCATTGTCCTTTGTTTTTGAAATGATTCGAATTTCTTGCCCTATCTTTAACCCAAGATGGTTCAAATGTTTGCGAACATCTTCTTGTAATTGAATGTCTTTTACAAGATAAATTTGTCCAATTTGCAGTGTTTGCATGTTCATTAGGCATCCTTTGTGATTTTTATAACAATAGTATAACACGAATACTTAAAAATGTCAGATATTTTTTAGATATATGTTAGCTTTAATGATACTGGAATATATTTTGTTCACGGGCTCACTTCATCGCTTTCTTCATCGTGCTCTCTCTTAATCTTTTTTTATAAAAATCCATTGACATATTTTGGGGGTATGATATACTAGTAAAGTACGCTGGTTTAGCTCAGTCGGTAGAGCGCATCCATGGTAAGGATGAGGTCGCCGGTTCAATCCCGGCAACTAGCATAAAATAATCCAAATAACCCTTGATACACAGGGGTTTTTGTTATGCCTGCCCCAAATTTTTCGAATATCTTTTTGAACTTGTCATTACTCATTTCTTTTAATGATTCCAGTTGATGAGCATAGACTTTGAGTGTTATGTTTAAATTTTTATGTCCTAATAATTGGGAAATGGAAATCAATTCGACTCCTTGAGTAATCAAGTATGATGTGTGGGTATGTCTTAGTGAGTGTATGTGGACATTTCGCCCAACTATTTTCTAAAGGCAATTCTTTTAAATAGAGGGTAAATAGGGAATATTTTACCAACAAAACCCCTTGACATATATGTTTATTGTGTTAAAATAGTGGATAGAAAGCTGAAAGGAGTAAGACAAATGAACAAAAAACTTATTGTCAAACAAGCTGTTTTTTATTATATACTCCTTTCTAAGCGGGAAAACAGATTTTAGAAATCATTCATGAGTGTGGTCTCGATGAAGAGTAGAGGTTGAACGTCAGTTCAGCTAGATAAGTTTATTGACTTATTGATTGATGATTTTTGAAAAACAACGGGTCTATTTTTGTGGACTAAAGCAAGCCTAGGAGGAGTGAAATGCTTCCCTGGGCTTTTTTGTGCGCTTAGAAAGGTAATACTCTTCGAAAACCAAAATTATCCGTTGTCAACTTGCCTTGATGAACTCCAGTTCTATCTTCGACTTCGTATTCTAGGCTACTTTTGATTTTCATTGAGTATAAGGTCTATCAATTGTTGCTTATTGAATAAAGTGGCAAATGACAGGCTAGAGATTTGTAAAGGAGATATATGTTTCGATTAATTTTTGATTATATCAAGCGTCATAAGTGGCTCTATTTATTGGTTGCCGTGACCTTGATTATTTATGATGCCACGCTTTTGGTACCGACGCAAATGATTCAACGGATGGTTGATATACTAACAAAAAATGAATTAATGCAAGCAATTTTAGTTCAGGATATGACGCTCTTGTTGCTCGTGACTTTGCTGAACTATGCTATGGCATTTATTTGGCACCTTAAACTATTTCAGGCTTCCGTTAACTTCAAGTTTGATATGCAACAACGGGCATTCAAAAAATTGGTCACCATGCGAACACCATTCTATGAGAAATTTCGCTCAGGAGATGTAATGACCCGTTTTTCAACGGATGTGGATGGCTTGATGGAGATGGTCGGCTACGGTCTCATGATTGTCGTCTATGCAGGCGGCATGCTAGCCTTTATCATCCCAACCATGTTCTTCATTGACTGGAAGATTTCTACGGTTGCTTTGCTTCCGATGCTGTTCATGACACTTTGTATATTTTTTATCGGAAGAAAACAAGAAAAGGCGATTGACGCGAATAGGGACGCTGTAGCTCAACTCAATAATGAAGTTTTGGAAGTCATCGAAGGGATTCGAGTGACTCGGGCTTATAGTAAGAAAGAGAATCAAAAAGCTCAATTCCAAGCACGCACCAAACAATTAGCACAAGGTGGTGATCGTATCACCTCACTTCAATCTATATACAATCCACTAGCGACTGTTTGTTTAGGTTTATCAACGATTATAGTACTTGTAATGGGAGCACAGGCCGTCAAGACAGGGCAATTAACACTCGGACAAATCATTGCACTGCAACTCTATGTCAGTTCGCTCTTAGAGCCCTTCTGGACACTGGCAGATTTTATCCTCGTTTATCAAACTGGCAAGACATCTTTCGAAAAATTGCAAGAGCTAATAGAGACTGGTGATGATTTGGAAGTGGATGGGGCTAAGGAAATAGCAGAGCTGGAGAGTATTGCTTTCAAGGATTACAGCTTCCGATATCCACAGGCGGAAAGAGCCAGTCTGCAGGACATTAATTGGACCCTACTAGCTGGACAGACCGTTGGAATCGTCGGAAAAACTGGATCTGGAAAGACGACCTTAGTCCGCCAATTCCTCCGTCAATATCCTATTGGTCAGGGTGATTTCACCATAAATGATCAATCAGTATTGGACTATAAACGCGCTAGCCTTGAAGAAAAAATTGGTTATGTTCCACAAGAACACATTCTCTTTTCTAAGTCTGTCGGAGAAAACATTGCTCTCGGTAAAGTAGATAGTAGTTCTGAAGAGATTGAACAAGCCATTGTTACGGCTGCATTTGATCAAGATTTAAAACGGATGAGTGATGGGCTTAACACTATGATAGGTGAACGTGGGGTGTCTATTTCGGGTGGTCAAAAGCAACGGATTTCTATTGCGCGTGCATTCTTACGGGAGCCAGATTTGCTAATCCTAGATGATTCCTTATCTGCAGTGGATGCTCGGACAGAACGCCAGATTATCCAAAATATTCAAAAAGAACGTGCCGGTAAAACCAATGTCATCGTGACCCATCGTCTATCTGCTGTCAAGCATGCTGATTGGGTGTTGGTTTTGGATGAGGGCCGTATCGTTGAAGAAGGGCGTCCCGCTGATTTGCTTGCCCAAAAAGGTTGGTATTATGAACAATACCGGCGACAACAAAGCCAGGAAGGAGGAGAGTAATGACTATTTTAGGATTTTTATTAAAACAAATCAAACGTATCAAATGGCTATTTATTGTAGCAGTAGTTTTCTATTTACTAGCTTCAACCCTGGTTCAATTGGCTCCTCTGTTGATTCAGCAGGCTATCGATGGGCCTATTACAGATTTGAGCAAGGGTTTGCCATTTGATGAAACTGTTTTTTTGACTCAGTCAGCTCAATATATGGGGATGACAGTCCTAGGAGCCATTGGTTTTTACCTGTCCATGCGCTTGCTCATGCATTGTGCTAATCGGATTGCAGAAAATCTGAGAAATCAAGCCTATGATGTGATGCAACGGTTGCCTATTTCATATTTTGATGATAAACCAGCAGGGAAGATTGCAACTAGAATTGTCAATGATACAGAGACACTACGAACTCAATTTTATGGTACTTTAGTTTATGCCTTTAACAATATCGTTCGACTGGTATTTACATATGCTGTTCTTTTCTACATGAATCGTAGTTTGGGTTGGCTGATGTTGCTGCTGATTCCTCTATATATTGGAATTCAATTTGCTTATAAAAAAATGACTGATAAGCCCATGAAGGACTTCTATGATGCCAGGAGTGATGTGAATACTCAGGTAAATGAAACCATGAACGGTGCTAGTTTGATTCAACTCTTTGGACAAGAAGAAAGAAGTATGCAAGAGTTTGAAGCTACTGCTGACAAGATGCGTCGTGCAGACAACAAGATGATTTGGGCTCAGTCTCTCGCAACTTGGAATTTGAGTGGCTTCTTACAAAATTTAGTGATTACAGGGATTTTGACAGTAGTTGGTTATCAATTTCTCAAGGGCCATCCTGGAGTTACAGCCGGGAGACTCTTTGTTTATGTTAATTACATTGAGGGAATCTTCATCGCATTAGGTGCCTTGGTTCAGCAATTTCCAAATATGCTTCGTTCTTTTGAAACTGGTAAGCGTCTAATGGCTCTTTTAGAAGAAGAGGCGGAACCTGATAGCGAGCATGATTTGGAAGTAAATCAAGGTCAAGTCGTGTTTGAAAATGTGAATTTTAGTTATGAAGAAAACAAACCAGTTTTGAGAGATATTTCCATTCGGGCTGAAAAAGGTGAAACAGTTGCTTTGGTGGGACATACGGGTTCTGGAAAGTCATCCATTATGAACCTCCTCTATCGTTTCTATGATCCACAAGCGGGTCGCGTATTGATTGATGGGAAAAATATTCGTGACTATTCTCGTGAAAGCCTTCGTAGTCACATGGGGATTGTTTTACAAGATCCCTATCTCTTTACAGGAACGATTGCAAGTAATGTTTCCATGAATGAGGAAACAGCAGACAAAACACGAATTTTGCAAGCCCTGGAAAAAGTTGGAGCAGGGCCGATGCTATCTCGTTTAGAGAAAGGGATTGATGAACCTGTAGTTGAGAAGGGAGCGGCCTTTTCAAGTGGAGAGCGCCAGCTGATTGCCTTTGCTCGGACACTCTACTCTGATCCTAAAATCCTCATTTTGGATGAGGCAACTTCTCATATTGATACGGAGACGGAAGAAATTATCCAACATGCCATGGAAGTGGTGAAAGAAGGCCGAACAACCTTTATCATCGCACACCGACTCTCTACCATTCAAAATGCAGATCAAATCTTTGTCTTGGATCAGGGTCGAATCATTGAGCATGGCAAACACGAAGATTTGATTGCGTTTGGTGGCACCTATTCTCAAATGCATGAGATTCAAGCAAGGGTGTAAGGACTAAAAATCTTTAGTTGGCAAAGACAGGCAGTCGAGGTGGGAATTTAGATCCTCAACCCAAAGATATTTATTCATTCAACTATGAAAGAATTGTCATACAACTCGAAATATCAAAGTGTTTCTACATTATGAAATCCAGTTTGGAACAACTGGATTTTTTTGAACCATTTTTTTATAAAAGTGACAACCTAAAATGAAAAATAGATTGGAATGATAAATGATTTAATTATTTTTATCAATATTATCATTTGATTTATTAGACAATCCGATAAATTTACATTGTTTAATAAAAAAATATATAGAAAAAAGTCTTTTAAAACAAGGGCTTTAGACTGTTATTGTAAAAAAATATTAAAATAGTAGGCAGAAAACTTGCATAGTGCCAACTTAAATGATAAACTAACAATATAAAGTTAAACAAAAGTTGTCACTTTTAATTATAAAACTACTTGAACTATTAAACAAGTGTTGGTTACTCTTAAAAGCGATAAATTGGTTTTTCTACTATTTTTAATTAAAGGAGAATACATTATGGGATTCATTTGGACACTTATCGTAGGTGGAGTAATTGGCGCAATCGCAGGAGCGATTACAAATAAAGGTGGCTCAATGGGCTGGATTGCAAATATTGTAGCCGGTCTCGTCGGTTCATCCATTGGTCAAGCTCTTTTAGGTCATTGGGGACCATCGCTTGCAGGAATGGCACTCTTCCCATCGATTCTAGGTGCGGTTATCGTAGTAGCAGTTGTATCTTTCTTCGTGGGTCGTAAGGCGTAGACGAAGCAAGCACATAGTTTTAAAAGATATTAGATGTATTGAAAGAGGTTTATTATGGGATTCATTTGGACACTTATCGTAGGTGGAGTAATTGGCGCAATCGCAGGAGCGATTACAAATAAAGGTGGCTCGATGGGTTGGATTGCCAATATTGTAGCAGGACTGGTTGGTTCATCCATTGGTCAAGCTCTTTTAGGTCATTGGGGACCATCGCTTGCAGGAATGGCACTCTTCCCATCGATTCTAGGTGCGGTTATCGTAGTAGCAGTTGTATCTTTCTTCGTGGGTCGTAAGGCATAGACGAAGTAAGCACACAGTTTTAAAAGATATTAGATGTATTGAAAGAGGTTTATTATGGGATTCATTTGGACATTAATCGTAGGTGGAGTAATTGGCGCAATCGCAGGAGCGATTACAAATAAAGGTGGCTCAATGGGCTGGATTGCAAATATTGTAGCCGGTCTCGTCGGTTCATCCATTGGTCAAGCTCTTTTAGGTCATTGGGGACCATCATTTGCAGGAATGGCGCTTGTTCCATCCATTGTTGGAGCGGTAATCGTTGTAGCAGTTGTTTCCTTCTTCGTGGGTCGTAAGGCGTAAGCCTTCTAGAAAGAGTTGCCTATGACAAAGTTAGTTAAGTGGGGATATGTATTAGTGGCATTACCTCTGTTTATTTTACTTGGCTTAATTGCCATCCGGTATTCGGAGGTTGTCACTTTGCCAAGTGAGGTAGCAGGATTCTTACCGCGATGGTATCTTCATGACCAATCTAATCAAGTAGTTTCACTATTCCTTTTCTGGGGATCACTTACTTTTATGCTTGCATTATTAATTGTCAGTCTAATATTCTTCTTGTGGCCAAAGCGTTATACAGAAATTGATTTGTCAGTTGAAAAGAATGGTAAGCTTTTATTAAAAAAATCTGCCATAGAAGGTTTTGTAAAATCAATTGTTTCAGAAAATGGAGTAATGGCTGATCCTTCAGTACATGTTTCTCTATATAAGAAACGTTTTAAGGTGAAAGTGGTAGGACAAATGCGTTCGAGGACTGCAGCTGTTCAACAAATGTCTAACTTGGAAAAAGAAATTCGAGAAGGTTTAGAGAACTTTTTCGGCTTGACTCGTCCAGTACAATTCTCGGTTGCTGTTAACGAAATTCAAGATTCTAAGAGTAGACTGGTTTCTCGGGTAGAATAGTGGGGTGTGTATGAAAGAGATAAATCATTGGAAATATCCTATTTTGGGAGCTGGAACTGGTCTTTTATTGGCGGTACTTTTCCTTACCCTTGGGTTCCTTAAAACATTGCTTGTATTATTTTTAATGATACTTGGGGCAGTGGTGGGCTCTCTCGTTCAACGATCAGGTATTTTAGAATATATTTTGAGAAAGTAATACAAAATTTTGGAGGATGAAATATGACTGAACAAAAGAAAGTTTCTGTAATTCGTGGAGAATTAACATATGCTGATAAAGTCATTGAGAAAATGATTGGAATTGCCTTAGAGTCAGTAGACGGCTTGTTGGAGGTCAGTGGTGGATTTTTCGCAAACCTGAAAGATAAAATAGTCAATAGCGACAAGCCGACAACAGGTGTAAACGTTGAAGTTGGTAAAAAACAAGTTGCTGTAGACCTTTCAATTATTGCAGAGTATAAAAAACACTTACCAACTATCTATAAAGATATGAAAGCTATTATTGAGTCAGAAGTGAAAGCCATGACAGATTTGGATGTGGTTGAAGTGAACGTTGAAGTGGTTGATATCAAAACTCGTGAACAATATGAAGCCGATTCAGTAAGTTTACAAGATAAAGTTACAGATGCTGCTAGTTCCGCAGTTGGATTTACGACAGCTCAAGTAGATAAAGCTTCAAAGGGTGTTGAAGACATTACAAGTGGCAAAGAACCACGTGTCATTTAAGTGAATAGAGGAGGAAAAAATTATGTCAGTAGATAAATTGAATGCAAAAAAAGATGAATTTGTTGGAACAGCAAAGAAAGTTGCTGGTAAAGTGACTGGAGATAAACACTTGGAAAATGAAGGTAAGGTTGAAGAATTAGCAGGAAAAGCTGGTTCCATCTTAGCTGATGCAAAGGATGCTGTAGAAGGCGCTCTTGATGGATTGAAGAATTCCAATAAGTAAGGATTACGAAAAAAGAAAGCAAGGTATTACTCATGGCGAAAATTACAGAAGTAGAACAAACATTGATAAAGGGAACAGTGACATACGCAGATCAGGTCATTGAAAAAATGATTGGTCACGCTTTACAACAAGTTCCAGGTTTATTGTCAATTAGTGGTGGATTTTTCACAAATATCAAAAATAAATTGATCAATAGCTCAGATGTCCGAGAAGGTATTAATGTAGAAGTCGGTAGCAAACAAGTTGCAACGGATTTGAAAATTGTGGTAGAATATGGAAAAGATATTCCTGAAATCGTCGAAACAATGAAGTCTATTATCGGTACAGAAGTGAAGAAAATGACCCACTTGGAAGTGGTTGAAGTCAATGTTGAAGTCGTGGATATAAAGACACGTGAAGAGTTTGAGGCAGAATCTGTGACCTTACAAGATCGTGTAGCTAGTGCTACTCAAGCTACAGGTGAGGTGATAGGCAATCAAGCTAGTAAAGCTGGTGATTTCGTCACCACTCAAACAGAAGTGGTAAAAGATAAACTTGAATCATCACGTGTTCAATAATCACGTACGCATTTATGTGCGATAAGAGACAACTAGCTAGGTAAAAGATGTGTTATCTAGCTAGACGATGGGAGTGAGATGATAGCATCTCGCTCTTTTTCAGTTTGTGAAAGGAGAACAAAAAAATGCCAAATCGTAAGATGGTAAAAACATCAAAATATCAGCAAATTGCAGTTGGAGTTGCTCAAAGAATCGTGAGCGGGGAGTATAAAGTGGGTGAACGAATCAAATCTCGTTCTACATTAGCCAGTATGTTTGGTGTTTCCCCTGAAACAACTCGGAAAGCTTTAAATATCTTGGCTGATTTGAATATTGTTTCCGTCAAACACGGTAGTGGAGCCATTGTCTTGTCCAAAGAAAAGGCTCAAGATTTTTTGGATAATTTTGAAATGACCAATTCATTGGTTACGCAGAAAGATCGAATCCTTGAGAAAATGGATCAACAGGAGCTCATGCTGAAAGAATTGCGTGGTATGGTTTCTATTTACCTAGATCAGACCAAGCGTGTGCAAAAAAAGTATCCCCTTGAACCATATGGATTAAAGTTGACCTCGGATTCTGACTTGTTGGGGAAACAATTAACAGAAATCCGAGTTTGGCATCATACAGGAGCTGTGATAGTAGGAATAGAAAGAAATGAAGACTTGCTAATTGCTCCCAGTCCGTATCAAACATTGGAAAAGGATGATTTGATTTATTTTGTTGGTGAGGAAGAAAGCTACACAAGGATGAAGAATTTATTCAATTTGCATGAAAAACAAAAATCGGCGAAATAAGTTGATAGACCAGAAAGAAATTGTACATGAAAGCTTTAATTTTTGATGTAGATGATACCTTATATGATCAAATTCAACCGTATTATCAATTGATTAAAAACCAGTAGGTCTAGCGGGTATGAATTGTTCGGAATTATGGTTTACAGGAACTAACGGATCAACAATCTTTGCAAAATGTCTGTTTCCGAAAGAGCCTAGACCCCTTCCTATTTTGTTTTATTTCCGTCGCTACCAGGGTCAAGGTCCAGACTGGACAGAATTATTGAAATTTACTGCTGGAGGTCTCGGAGTAGTGGCGATGGATGTCCGAGGGCAAGCGGGTCGTTCTCAGGACTTGGGGCAATTTGAAGGGCTAACAGTCAAAGGACAAGTAATTCGTGGGATGTTGCAGGGACCAACACATCTTTTCTTCAAGGATGTGTACCTAGATGTGTACCAAATGATTCAACTTGTGGCTCGCTTTGATTTTGTGGATGAGACACGGCTAATGAGTTATGGTGCTTCTCAAGGTGGAGCACTGGCTTTGGTGGCGGCGGCTTTATATCAAACCTTATCTAAAACAGTAGCAGTCTATCCATTTTTATCAGATTTTAAGCGTGTTTTAGAATTGGGTAACAATAGTGAGGCCTATGATGAACTCTTTCGTTATTTTAAATATTCCGACACATTTCATCGAACCGAGGCTAAGATCTTATCTGTCTTAGATTATATAGATGTCAAAAACCTAGCCCACCGGATTCAGTGTCCAGTTGCTATGGTCACTGGTTTAGAAGATGCAGTCTGTCCTCTATCTACTCAATTTGCTATTTTCAATCGACTTGAGACGACAAAGGAAATGAGAATTTTACCGGATTATGGACATGATGCCCTAAATGTTCAAGTGAATGACTATGTATTTGACTATTTGCTTGAGACCAACTTCTCGTAAGTAAAAATGAACAGCTCTTGTTGAACTGTTCATTTTATATATGATTGTTTGTTTAAAAATCGTTTCTTTTCTCGGTCAATGGCTTGGAAGTAGGCGTAGATAATATCCAGCATGATGAGTAGTGGTATTGAGGTGAAATCCGATTGCCACAATTTAAATTCCGTACGGAAGCGACCGGGAAAATTTTATGGGTCTGAGTGGTTGAAAATGTTTTAATTGTGAGAAGAGCGGTAGCGGCTCCTTTTTGAGCTGCCAAATCCAAATATTCCATAACCTCCTCTGTTTGGCCAGATAATGATAAACCAATGACCAAACAAGAAGAATCAAGAATAGTGGTTGTCCAGATTAAATTATTTTTATCCGTAATCGCATCACATACCACTCCAAGTCTCATAAAGCGAAATTTGATTTCCATTGCAACCAAACCTGAACTACCGATCCCATAGAAGTAGACGCGCTTGCTGTTGTCAATTAATTTTGCAATTTCTTCTAGCTTTTCTTCATCCACTAGGTTATTGGTAGCTGCCAATATTTGATCATAATCAATCAACACTTTCTTATTTAGGCTACACTGAATATGGTCGAAATGTTTTAACAAATGCTGGTGATCTTTTTGATAGGTGAAAACAAATTCTCTATAACCTGAGAAACCGCATTTTTTTGCGAATCGTGTGAGTGCAGATGGTGAAAACGTGAAGAGTGGCTGTAGTGAACTCCAATGTTAAATCTGCATCAACAGGATCCAATTGCGTGAAATAGCAGGCAAATTTCTTGTTTCAACTCAGTTATTTCGTCCATATTGGATTCAATAATAGCAATGATATTGTTTCCTGTTGCTATCATAGTGACTTACCCTTTAGTACGATGGTTTGTAATCATTATACTATAAAAATCCGCTTTCTTTCCTTTTGTGGTATAATGGACTTGTATAGAAGGAATGTAATAAGATGTATATTGAAATGGTAGACGAAACAGGAAAAGTTCCTGTGAAAATGCAAGAACAAATCATAGAATTGCTCCAATTTGCAGCTAAAAAAATCGGTAAACAAAATAAAGAAATGGCTGTGACATTTGTAGATAATGCCCGTGTGCATGAAGTAAATTTGGAATATCGAGGCATTGATCGCCCCACAGATGTGGTTAGTTTAGAGTACAAACCCGAATCAGAAATTGTCTTTGATGAAGAAGATTTGGTGGACAATCCTGAATTGGCTGAAATGATGGAAGATTTTGATGCCTATATTGGGGAATTGTATATTTCAATTGATAAGGCGCGTGAACAGGCTGAGGATTACGGACATAGCTTTGAGCGTGAAATGGGATTTTTAGCCGTACATGGCTTCTTACACATCAATGGTTACGATCATTATACGCCTGAAGAAGAAGCTGCGATGTTTGGTTTACAAGAAGAAATTTTAACTGCTTATGGACTTACGCGAGAATAATTCAAAAAATCGGTGGAAAAACCGAGAATTGATTTCGAGTCTGGATTTTGCTGTATCAGGACTCATAACCGCCTTTAAAGAAGAGCGCAATATGCGTAAGCATGCTGTATCGGCTATATTAGTAATTTTGGCAGGCTTGGTTTTCCAAGTATCGGTGACAGAGTGGCTATTTCTTTTGTTGAGTATCAGCTTAGTTGTAGCATTTGAGATTGTCAATTCTGCCATTGAAAATGTGGTGGACTTGGCATCTGATTATCATTTTTCCATGCTGGCCAAAAATGCAAAAGATATGGCAGCAGGGGCGGTCTTATTTGTATCAGGATTTGCATTACTAACAGGGCTCATCATTTTTGTGCCTAAAATTTGGAATTTTATATTTTAAGAATAAAGGAGAATTCATGACATTTAAGTCAGGTTTTGTGGCGATTTTAGGTCGTCCAAATGTAGGAAAATCCACTTTCCTCAACTATGTAATGGGGCAAAAAATTGCCATCATGAGCGACAAGGCTCAAACCACCCGTAATAAGATTATGGGGATTTATACCACGGATAAAGAGCAAATTGTTTTTATTGACACGCCAGGAATTCACAAGCCCAAGACAGCCCTAGGTGATTTTATGGTGGAATCAGCCTATAGCACTCTTCGAGAGGTAGATACAGTTCTGTTTATGGTACCAGCGGATGAAAAACGTGGTAAGGGCGATGATATGATAATGGAACGGCTAAAACAGGCAAATGTTCCAGTTATCTTAGTGGTTAATAAGATTGACAAAGTTCATCCAGACCAACTATTAGAGCAAATTGATGATTTTCGCCATCAAATGGATTTCAAAGAAATTGTACCAATTTCGGCAACTCAGGGTAATAATGTCAATCGACTTATGGAAATTCTGAAGGAAAACCTGGACGAAGGATTCCAATATTTCCCTGCGGACCAAATCACTGACCATCCCGAACGTTTTTTGGTGTCTGAGATGATTCGTGAGAAAGTCTTGCATCTGACTCGTGAGGAAATTCCGCACTCAGTTGCCGTTGTCATTGAGTCCATGAAACGTGATGAATTTACCGACAAAGTCCACATTCGCGCGACGATTATGGTAGAGCGTGATAGCCAAAAAGGCATCATCATTGGTAAGCAAGGAGCTATGCTCAAGAAAATTGGCTCCATGGCACGTCGTGACATTGAATTAATGCTTGGTGATAAAGTCTTCCTCGAAATCTGGGTTAAAGTCAAGAAAAACTGGCGAGACAAAAAACTCGACCTCGCTGACTTTGGGTATAACAAAAAGGAATATTAAGAAGGTTCGGAGGTTTGAAACCGTCTGGGAATAGACTGTTTCAGCTGGTCACCTAGAAATGTGCAAGTGACCATGTGAAAACTCGAACCTAGAGAAATTTGATAACTTGTCCATTCTCGCTTATACTCTGCTTTCAAATCTATTAATGAAAAGTTAAAAACACCACTTTAGTGGTGTTTTCCGTCGTAATGGTATGGTAAATGAAGATTAAAACAGTTAATGAACAGACTCTTTCTATCTGGGCTTCTTTTGCTAGTCAGGTTTGGCGAACAAATGAGCAAGAATTGATAGAAAAATTTAGGAATAATAAGTTTCCGTATGAATTTCTTTATTTCTCTTCTGGCGAAGAGCCCGTAGCTTGGATTAGTTTATCTCTCCGGTCACGACTATGTTGAAGGATGTCAGAATGGTCCAACTGCTTACTTAGAAGGAATTTTTATCATTCCAGACTATCGTAGCCAAGGGATTGCGGATAAGCTATTGTCTTTTGCAATTAGTTGGGCTGAAAATCGTGGAATATCTCAACTTGCATCTGACGCGGAATTCGATAATTAACTTAGTCAGAGTTTTCATGTCAAATATGGTTTCCGGGAAGTTGGTAGAACAGTTCACTATGTTTTGGAATTGAAGTGAGATAAAAAAACTTTATGAGAAAGGTAAGCCAACTAGGTGTTGGAATTGAACCCGCCTACGACTCTTTGAAAAAAGACAACCGTGACCTAGGTGCCGAAGAACCGTCGGTCAGGTTTCTATTTTTGTTTTATTTTGTAATTTTGTTAGAAAGGACGAGTGTTGCGTACTTGAACCCGAGCTAAAAGCTCGGAAAATAGATAGAGCTCCTTGTGTGCAAGTCACACAGCGTCGCTCTCCTTTTATCTTGTTATTTTAATTTAGAAAGGAAAGCCGACTAGGTGTTGGAATTGAACCCGCCTACGACTCTTTGAAAAAAGACAACCGTGACC